>CAJPSL010000036.1 GCA_905373315.1 Candidatus Saccharimonadota bacterium | reverse complement strand
CGCGCAGCGACTTGATGAACGCTGAGATGATATCATAATGCGCATCGCCCTTTTTGTCATAGCCCGGCAGCCGCCGCTGAGCCGCTGCCTTGACAACCTCTGGTGTGACTTTTTCACCAAAGCTCAGCGCCAACTCCAAATTGCCGAGCGCCACCCGCGCGTCACCGTCCGCTAATTCTGCCAGATAATCCAAAGCTTTGGGTGACACCCGCTTAGTTTGTTTCAAAGTCTTCAGCGCTCGCTTCAACACTAGTACAATTTCATCTTTGGTCAGTTGCTGGAGCACCAACACCCGTGTCCGGCTGAGTAGCGGCGTGATTACCTCAAAGCTTGGATTCTCAGTGGTCGCGCCAATCAAAGTAATCAGCCCACTCTCGACATGCGGCAAAAACGCATCTTGCTGCGCCTTGTTGAAGCGGTGGATCTCATCGACAAACAAGATTGTCCTCAACCCTAAATTCCAGTTTTGCCTGGCGTGTTCAATTACCCGCTCGACATCTTTTTTGCCGCTGGTCACCGCTGACAATTCAACAAATTCGGCATTAACTTCGTTGGCAATAATTCGCGCCAAGGTGGTCTTGCCCGTCCCCGGTGGCCCCCACAAGATCAAACTGACCGGCTCAGCGCGCCTCACGATTTGGTGGAGCAGCTCACCCTCGCCCAGCAAATGGCTTTGTCCGATCACCTCATCCAATTTCTGCGGCCGCATCTGTTCGGCCAGGGGTCGTCGATTCATACATTCATTATACCGCATTCGCATTCTCCTGTCCTGTATAGTAAAATGGTAGTGGTATCAGTTAAACGAGGAGGGTAAGTGAAACATATCACGATCAAACATCGTCTGAGTGCTTTTACAGCAAGTTTAGTATTTGCACTTGTTGCGGTCGCGGCAATCGCGTGGCCAATTGCAACGTCATCAAACGCCAAAGCCGCCAGCCCAGCGCTCAACGCAACTGCGTATGAAGTGTCCAGGCCTGGCAAGCCACACAGCTTTGTCACAACATCCCAAACAGAAATCCAACAAGCAGCCAAAAATGGCTTCACTACAGTGCGCCCTATTTTTATGGTGTCAACAACTGCAGGTAGCGGTTTGGTGCCAGTGTATCGCGCTGACACAACACTACAAGACGGCAACTACACAAGTCTTTTGACGGTCAATAAAAATGAGGCTGACAATGCTTGTAAAAAGTATGGATTCACCTGCAAAGGAATCGCCTTTTACGCTCAAGCTGAGCTGAAAGATGGCGCAGAGATGGTTTACCGCATGCGGTACAAGCATTTTAATTTCCGCCAAGTCACTGCCAAGGATCGACAAGAGCTTCAGAAAGCTGGCTATATCCAGGAGAGCCGAGAGTGGTTCTACGTCAAGCCAGTCCAGCATAACAATGGTAATGGCAACGGCAATGTCGACCCAGTCAAAGATGGTAAATTCTCCATCGCGGTCTACCCTGACACGCAGCAGGAAGTTTTCCAATGGTCGGGCAATCAATTCGCTGCCCGCACCAACTGGACCGTGAAAAATAAGGAAAAATACGACATCCGCTTCTTGGCTCACACTGGTGACATGGTCACTTCTGGTGGACATGAAGGCATTGATAAACCAGATCAATACATCGTTGCGTCCAACGCATTCAAGACTATTGACCAGGCAAACATTCCTTATTTGACCACCATCGGTAACCACGACACAAAGGCTGTTTGTGGTGGTGGCGGTGCTTGCGACTGGCGACACACTAACGAATGGGCACGAGATACCACGGTATTCAACCGGTACTTCTCCGCTGCTCGCCAAAAGCTGTCAGCTAACCAAATGTTTGAAAATGGCAAAGTTGACAACGCCTACAAAACCTTTACCGCTGAAGGTAAACAGTGGCTTGTCTTGACACTTGAGCTTTGGCCACGTGCTGAGGCGGTCAATTGGGCGAAGAACGTCGTAGCCTCACATCCAAAGCACAACGTCATCGTCCTGAGCCACTCACTGTTGAACGCTGATGGTTCAATCGGTACCGGCGCTGGATACGGCACTGGCAAACAAACCCCACGCTATGTCTACGACAACTTGATCTTGGCATATCCAAACATCCGCATGACCTTCTCAGGACATGTCGGACAGGCAGCCAGTCGCGTTGATACAGGTAAGCATGGCAACAAGGTTGCATCATTCTTGGGTGCATTCCACTCAAATGACTACAACCCAACCAGGATTTTGACAGTCGACACCATCAACAACACGGTGACATCCGACATTCAGGCCGCTTCGATCCGCGATGCCTACAAAGCAAAATATCCAAACGCAACATTGCCAAACTACGACCAATACGACGTATCGTACTCAGGCATGAACTTTGTTAATCCATAACAAACACGGCAAACAAATTATGAGCCCCGTCATCAGGCGGGGCTACTTTATGTCAATCAATACACCGCCATAGCCAGGCAGCTGTAACACATCGCCATCCACATGGATATCTGGGTTGGTACCAATGATGACACGGCCAGAGTTTGGTAACCACACCGTTTGTACTGAGTCCGCAAAGTTAATGTATATCTGCAGTTGCTGACCGTCAAGCTGACGGCGAAATCCTAAGACAAAGCCGTTACCAGTGTCTAGCTTTTCCATGCTGCCGTGGCGTAAAATTGGCAGCTCATGTCGCAGCTCCAATAATTTCCGACATAGCCACAACAGCGAGCTTGGGTCTTTGGTCTCTTTGGCGACATTGACCTGTTTATGATTAGGATGCACTGGCAGCCATGGCAGCACATTGGCGAACCCAGCATAGCGCGAGCTGTTCCACTGCATGGGCGTACGGGCGCGACTGCGGTCATCCTGCAGCGAATGGTGAAAGCCATCTTGCGCATCATGCTGCATCAAATCAACGTCTTCCATACCAATTTCATCACCATAGTACATCACGCTAACGCCTGGGCACAGCAGGTTGAGAAACTGCAGCGCACGGGACCGCGGCAGTCCTAAGCGAGACGTCACACGCGGCTGGTCGTGATTGCCAAGGCAAAAGAATGGCATATTCTCCCCTGCCGCCTCCAAATAGTTCACGATATTCCAGCCAGTATGCTCACCATGCCAATCGTTCTGTCGATGCTCCATGAAAAAGGCCGTAGCTTTTGGATGAACGTGGATGACGTCATGATATTGTTGCCAAATGTCGCCAAGACGCTCATCTGGATAGAACTCAAACACCATCTGCTTATCGTCATATTCATCGCAAACACTCACCAGCTCATGCAGATATTCTTGAAAATGTGGCCCGTGTTTGCAATGGTCGTGAATGTAGGCGCCGTAGCTGTCAGCATCGCCATAGAAATGAGGATTTGGCGAATCATCACGCAGCTCTGGATCTTTGGAGATCCCCCAGATGGCGTCCACGCGCATGCCATCCACTCCCATATCAAACCAAAATCGCACCACATCTTTGATGGCCAAGCGTACCTCAGGATTGTCCCAGTTGAGATCTGGCTGGGTTGGTAAGAACGAGTGCAAATAGTACTGACCAGAATCAGCATCAAACGTCCACGATTTGCCGCCTGCCAAGCTGACCCAATTGTTCGGTTCATGCCCGTCGTTGCCATCTCGCCAGACATACCAATCCCGCTTGGGATTATCCCGGTCAGACCGCGACTCAACGAACCACGGATGCTGGTCAGACGTGTGGCACGGCACTAGATCAATCATCACTTTGATATCGCGCGCATGCGCTTCGTCCAACAACATACGAAAATCATCCAGACCGCCAAATACCGGATCAACATTTTGATAATCCGCCACGTCATAGCCAAAGTCAGTCATGGGCGACGTGAAAAACGGCGAAATCCAAATGGCGTCAACGCCGAGATCACTAAGATAGTCCATCTTGAGCGTAATGCCGTTCAAGTCTCCGACCCCATCACCGTTCAAGTCTCGAAAACTTCGCGGATAAATCTGATACAACGATCCAACATCACGCCACGCTTTAGTCATGTTTTAAGTATAAGCGAGATGGCACATTTTTTCCAGACTCGAACTTAACAGAAACGTAGAATACGCACTAAGGCTATCTTATGCTTAAAATTGCCTCGGCAATACCCTCATATTATTGTGCAGACAGTTCTTGTGAGTATAATAAGCTTATGAAAAATAGTAAAAAGATATCAGAAAAACGCTCACGAGAGGATATTATATCTGACATAGAGTTGCTCGTAACAACAAGGGGGTATATACATGCCTTTGCAGAAATTATTTTACGAGACTTCTTTATAGCTATACATGATGTAGGTAATATAGATTGGAGGAGGAGGTTGCACAACAACGAGGTAGCCTTCCTCATGGGATTAATGCTTAAAAACAAAACTGTTAGCTTTAATGAGATTAGTGGAGAGCAAATTGAGGAGGCGATAAAATACACCAGGTCACTACTTGATGAGCTTCACAGTACTTATATGTACGATTTTAGTGAAGCTATAGTGAGGCATACACCAGAACAAATCGAGGCTATGAATGACGAAGAGAAAGAGAGAGAATTTCGGGAAGTCTTTAGTAGTAAAGAGATAATCATAGAAACAACCTTTTACGGTGACATAGGGTTTTATGATTTGCAACCATTCGAAATAGCACAAAAACTATACGCGCAAGATGAAGACTGGATAAAGGATAATACAAATTTTAGTATCGCAAAATCAAAAACTATATTCTTCGCCCTGAAGAGCATGTTCAATGGTATACATTTCGCCCATTCAATACTTACCGACGAGCAATCAAAGTCATTACGCGCAATTGATGAGATAGCTTTCTCTTTTGACCTCATCGTAAAAGCCATACGAGCTGCAGACAAAAGTATTACAAAAGAAGATATTCAGGCATTTCTCAACCTATTTAGTTGTTCGTTTGGCGACCAACCAGAAACATTTAGCGAACCTGGCAATGAAAATATATTCACTTATAAGCCGATCATCAATCTAGGGAACGACACCTACTTCTTCCCGAGCACGATGGCACTAGCATCAGCTATATATAAAAGTCCTTTATATTGGATGCGCCAAGATAAGCAATACACCAACACTGCCAACAAGCATATTGGCGAGGTAACTGAGGATATAACCTATGCCTATTTTAAAAATATCTTTGGTAGGGCAAATACTTACAAAGCTGTCAAGATTGTTAAAGGGAAGAACACTATAACCGACATTGATGTAATGG
>CAJPSL010000035.1 GCA_905373315.1 Candidatus Saccharimonadota bacterium | reverse complement strand
GTTTCAGGGTTCCGATATTGACCAGCCGGACACGGTGGGGGTCGTCAGAACGCCAGCTCACACACCGATTGATGAGCGGCTGGAGGAGATTTTTGATAGCTTGACGGAAATTATTACTGAGACCAAGCCTGATGTGATGTCGATTGAAAAATTGTTTTTTGCTCGTAATGTGACGACGGCGATTTCTGTGGCAGAAGCGCGTGGCGTGGCGATGTTGACGGGCCGAAAAGCGGGGTTGCCGATCGCCGAATATACGCCGCTGCAAATCAAACAGACGCTAACGGGCTATGGCAAAGCTGATAAAAAGCAAGTCCAGGAAATGGTGCGTTTAAACTTGGGACTCAAGGATGTGCCAAAACCAGACGACTGTGCCGATGCCTTGGCGGCAGCAATTACTCATGCAGCGATGAATCGGGTATAATTAGTGTATGATTGCACATGTTTTTGGAAAAGTTGCTGAGAAGTTTAATGGTTCGTTGGTGATTGACGTTCACGGCGTTGGCTATGAAGTGAGCGTGGCGGCTGGTGATTTTGACGCGGTGATGCTGGATCAGGATGTCAAGTTTTATACCTATCATCATGTTCGCGAGCAGGCGGAGGAATTGTTTGGTTTTTCGAGTCTGGCGGCAAAGAAGCTGTTTGAAATGCTCATCACGGTTCAGGGTGTCGGTCCGAAAGCAGCGTTGGCAATTCTCAGCCTCGGCGACGCAGAGCACGTACGCAATGCCATCGCCAACGCTGACAGTGCGTTTGTGCAAAAAGCTGCTGGCGTCGGCAAAAAAACTGCTGAGCGCGTGGTGGTTGATTTGAGCGATAAAGTCGGCTTGCCGACACAGTATGGTCGAGCAGATACTACAATCCAAACTGAACTGAACACCTCTGACGAAGCATTGGAAGCGTTGATGGCACTGGGCTACACCTTGTCTGATGCTACAAAAGCGCTGGAAAATGTTGATGCTAATTTGCCAACGGCGCAGCGGGTGACCGAGGCACTGAAGAAATAATAAGGGTTGAAATATATCCGTTCAGGCTAGCTCGCTTGCAGGGTTCACGACGCTGTACTATTGACTAAATAGTACAAATAATATATAATATAGGGCTGTGAATAGAACTACTGCTGAAAAAATTCTTGACGAAAAGTTATGGGAACAACGAAACCGTGCTAACCAAGAAGACCCAACATTGGTCGATCCTGAATTGACAGTATCAGCAAAGGTGCTGGACCAATACACCTCACAGGAAAATCTCACGGCACTATTTGATAACAAAGAACAAGCAGCCTCTCTTGCTAAGCTATCAGCTGAGCTGTTGACTACCTACCCGAATTATCCATATCATCAGCCTGCACATGGCGTGGACGTGATGCGCTCAATACGGGCGCTGACGGATGTGATCCCGGCGGACAGAATGAATTCAGATCAAAAGGATCTGTTGTTGGTGGCGGCAGCAGCGCACGATGCTGGGTTTGAGGCTGGCCCGCCGCCAGATGGTTATGCTACCAAAGAGCATTATGCGGTCTCATTTCTTGATGAACACTATGAACCCGGCTCGGCTGAGTATGAGTTCATGAAAATGCAATCATTGGCACCATTCCTGGTCCAAAAGAGCAAATCTGTCGTGACAGTATCCAGGCAAAATTATTACATCACGCTGACCTTGGCTATGTCTGGCGATCAGGCGGTCGGGATTTTTTGAATTATACCATGCGATTTCGGGTTGAAGAATGTCGTAAGCTGTCGTGGCGGGAATTCCAGAAATTGGAGGATTTATTTTTGCCGAACTATCAAGAATATCTGGAAAAGGACATGAGAAAGTGTGGTGTTCCAGAAGAAGTGATTGAGCAGATGGTGCGCCAGGTCGCCGAGAATAGGCAATTCATCACTAACCCAGAGCTGGATGAACCGAGCCAAGAAATATTTCAGGATTGGCCAATGGCTCAGGAGAAGCAGGTATCATCTCCGTACCATATTGGCAAAACTGCTCTTACGAGTTCAGGCGTGTCTTTGTAAATGTGAATAAATAGTGCATGGCTGGTATAATCCATACCAGGAGGTATTATGAATACATGCACGACACAGAAGGAATGTGAAATCTGTCCACTGCTCGTTGGTCAGACGGCGGCTGATGACAATGTTATATTGCAAACCGAACGTTGGGTGGCGGTACTTGATAGAAACCAATGCTATTTGGGTAAGTCATTTATCACTCTGCGCCAGCACAAGGAAACGTTGTCGGATCTGGACGAGGCGGATTGGATGGAGCTACACCACGTGATTCGTCAACTTGAG
Source organism: Candidatus Saccharimonadota bacterium (assembly GCA_905373315.1). GTDB lineage: Bacteria > Patescibacteriota > Saccharimonadia > Saccharimonadales > Saccharimonadaceae > Nanosynbacter. Next base: position 2,955 of record CAJPSL010000035.1, on the reverse strand, counting down.
CAGGCAGTCAAAGAAGCGTTTGGTGCCGATGTGTGTAACTGGGAGTGCCTGATGAATAACGCAGTGAAAGCTGGTCAGCCGACACATGTACATTGGCATCTACATCCGCGCTATCTTGGTGGTGCTACCTTTACTGGCGAGGAATTTTCTGATCCAAAATGGCCGCGGCACTTAGAGGACGCGGTGCACATAGTGAGTGACGAGACGTTTTATGAAATTATGCAGGCGCTGCGTAGTCGGCTTACAAGCGATTAGCTCAGTCCGCTGTGGATGATATAATAAATGTATGGCAATTGAGAGAATAGTCGATACCAGTTCGCATAGTGATGATACCGAGGAGCAACGGATTGAAGTTAGTCTGCGTCCGCAGAGTTTTAGCGAGTATGTTGGTCAGGAGCGATTGAAGCGCAATTTACGCCTGGCGATTGACGCGGCCAAGAAACGCGGTGAACCACTGGATCATGTGCTGCTGTACGGCCCACCGGGACTGGGCAAGACTACTATGGCGACGGTGATCGCCAATGAGATGGGGACGAATTTACGGATCACTAGTGGCCCAGCCATTGAAAAGGCGGGTGATTTGGCATCGATTTTGACGAATTTGGCGGACGGCGACATCTTGTTCATCGATGAAATTCATCGGCTCGGTCGGGCGGTGGAAGAGATTTTATACTCAGCCATGGAAGATTTCAAGCTAGACATCGTCATCGGTAAAGGTCCGGCAGCCCGGTCGATTCGGCTGGATCTGCCGCGGTTTACGGTCATCGGCGCGACGACGCGGACAGGTAGTTTGGCGGCGCCGCTGCGTGATCGCTTTGGGCATATTTATCGGCTGGAGTTTTATGAGCCAGAAGATATCGCTAAAATCGTGACGCGGAGTGCAGCCATCCTGGAGTCGTCGATTCGGCATGAAGCAGCGAACCTGTTGTCGACGCGGGCCCGCTTGACGCCGCGCATCGCCAACCGCCTGCTCAAGCGCGTGCGTGACTACGCCGACGTCAACGGCGATGGCATAATTGATGTAAAAACGACAACGAGCGCTTTGGAAATGCTGGAAGTGGATGAGCTGGGACTAGACCCAGCTGACCGTAATTTACTGCAATCAATCCTAGAAAATTACGGTGACAATCCAGTAGGGTTAACCACCATCGCCGCCCTGACGGGTGACGAAGCAACGACGATTGAGGATTTTTATGAACCGTATTTACTGCAAATTGGCTTCATCGAACGCACGCCACGCGGTCGTCGCATCACCCTGCGTGCTCAGGCGCATTTGGGATATCAACCTAAAAAATGATAAACTGTAGATATGGATACGAAGGAGCCCCAGTCGAATAATCAACAGCCAGCCGCATATGATGTTGAGGGTAGGCCACTGTATTATCATCCACCCCAAGATGCGCAACCTGAAGAGTCGCAGTCAACAACTACGCAGCGCCCGTCTCATGTGACTGTGCTTCCAGAATCAATGGAGGGGCAGAATTTTGATCCACGTATTCGTAGCCAGTATGCCAATGAACCAGATGTGGTTCATACGGTACGCAATCTTGAACCGCAGCCAATGGTGATTAGCGAAGAATTGAAGCGTAAACATGAAGAATCAGTGGCACAGTACCCACAGCTTAATTTGAGTGAAGGTGAATATGTTATCTTGGACATCAAGCGTCACCCTATCGGTATTGTTGCGCCAATTGCCATCACGGCCATTATCATTATGGTAATATTTGGTTTTGCTTTTTTGTATCCGTCACTGATCACTGGCGGAAGTTTACTGCCAGTACCATCTCCGACAGCTATGTTTGGTATCGCGACCTTGTTCGCTATATTGGCGGCGTTGGGCGGAGCGGTGGCACTTTGGGTTTATTTACAGAACCAATTTTACATGACCAATGAAAGCGTGATTCAAGAAATCCAAGAAAGCTTGTTTTCTCGCCATGAACAAACGGTTAGCCTTGGTAGTATCGAAGATGCTAGTTTTCGTCAGTCAGGTATTATACAGATGATTTTTAACTATGGAACTATCCGGCTGAGTACCGAGGGTGAAGAAACCACCTACATCTTCCATTTTGTAGCCAATCCAAAACACCAGATAGGAATTGTCAATAACGCTATTGAAGCCTTTAAGAATGGCCGCCCGGTTGATGACTAGTAGTTGGTAACTGAGCTATTTGTTGCGACTTTCTTTGACGAAGTCACTTTCGTTAACCAGCTTTGCCCTCAAAGTGAAGTGTTTGCATTTTCCTTCTTGGCAGTTTTGGGTTTCGTACCGATACGCGCTGTTAGCATCGCCAATTTTTTTACCCTTTGGATCAGTGAGTAGTGATTTGTCCATAGTCGGTAGGGTATCGTCAGCCAGAGTTTCTGGATAGTAGCCGTGCTGTTTGTAGAAGCTTTCTTCCAGGCTGTAGTACATAGCGTTGATGGCCGTTTTCTTGTGGCTGTCGTCGCTGGCATTTTTTACTTTTCCAACCTGCACTACCGCAACACCCAAGCCAACAGTCAGCATGATGATGACAAATAATAACTCAATAACGGTAAATCCAGAACATTTTTTCATATATTGCTATTATAGCAAAATTTGGCCTTAAGCCCTAGAGAATGTATAATAAAAGTATCAATTAAGGAGGGGAATATCATGGCTAAGACTGATGAGAAAAAGGCAGTAAAAACTGAAAAGTCGGTAGCGGCAGAGAAAAAGGTTGATGATGGAAAATTGAAAGCGTTGGGTCTGGCGATGGATCAAATCACCAAGCAGTTTGGTGATGGTTCGATCATGAAGCTTGGTGAGGCGCATAAAGTCGATGTTGAAGTGATTCCGTCAGGCTCGCTAAGCCTCGATTTGGCGCTGGGCGGCGGTTATCCAAAGGGGCGTATCATCGAGATTTACGGTCCAGAGTCTAGCGGTAAGACAACCTTGACGCTGCACGCCATTGCCGAAATCCAAAAGCAGGGCGG
>CAJPSL010000034.1 GCA_905373315.1 Candidatus Saccharimonadota bacterium | reverse complement strand
ATATGCGCCTTTGCATCAAGATAATCAGCAAAACCGTCATGCCTATCCAGGTGGTCTGGCTCAATCATCAAGACGACTGCAACATGCGGAGATTTTTCCAAATCCCACAACTGAAAACTGCTCAATTCATACACCACGATATCATCTGGCTGAATCTGCGGCAGCACGTCCAATGACGGCACGCCAATATTTCCAACAAGATGGACCGTTTTGCCAGCAGCGCGCAATATACTGGCTATCAAACTACAAGTCGTCCCCTTACCTTTTGTCCCCGTCACGCCAATGATGGGTGCTGGACACTGCTCAAAAAACTCATTGGTTGCTGACCATATTTTGCCACTGGTCTTGATGCGACTTGGTGGCAATCCAGCCGTTCTGACTACCATATCAACGTCATAAAACTGATTTGAGAACACTCCTGCACCAGTGTGAACATCAGCGCCTGCTGGCACATCAGATAATTCTCGTTCATCCACTATCGTCAATTGTGCATCTGGAAATTTGCGCTGAAAATACGCGTAACTCGACTTACCTTCTACATCATATCCTGCAATGACAATGTTCATCTTAGAACAATGCTCCCAGCTTTTCTTGGATGCGTTCCAATAGCTCTTTTTCACCGCAGCTCACTCCAGCCAACACCCAGGTGTTAGCCTGGAAGAACTCACGTGCCACTTGAACAATTTTTTCATCAGTCACTGCCAAAATCGCTGCCGGCACCCCAGTATAATCCTTCACAAAATCATCTGAGAAATAGCGACCGGTATAGAAGTTACTGATCTGAGAAACGGTCTGCGCACCCATTTGATAACGCCCCAAAGAGTAGGACTTGGCGCTTTCGATATCTTCAGCAGAAATCTTGCCGCTTAGCACACGCTTCAGTTCACTGACGATGATATCAAACAGCTCTTCGGCCGTCTCCAAGTTGACCTGACCAGTGAAGTCCCACGCTGAATCATAGAACCCAACAGAAGTGTCGCTAAAAATACTATACGCCAACCCCCGCTTGCGAGCTGCCCCAAAGATGCGAGAGTTGAATGTACCAGTCAAAATGTGGTTCAAACAGCCCATGGCGTCAGCTTCAGAATTACTAATTTCACGAGGCACAATCATCGACCAACCAAATGTCAGGTTGGAAGCTTCTTTACGCCTAATCAACAGAGGTCCGGCGCTGTGTAGATTGTCCTTAGGAATCTCAAAGCGTTCGCCTTCTTCCAATTGCCAGGCTTCTAACGCCTCCTTGATGCGTGACTTGCGCCCCGTCATTTTACCAGCAATCACAAAGCGCATATTCTTCAGAGTATGCGTTCGACGGTGGTGTTCTTTGATATCTTTCAACGTCACGTTAGCGATTGTCTTGAGACGCTGATTGTACGTCAAAATATCTTCACCCAACGCCTGTTGCACCCGCGGCCACATCACGCGGTTGTGATTGTTCAGATAGCCCGTCAACTCCGAGCGCACATTACCTTTTTCGGCTTCCAATTCTTCGGCATTAAAACGCGGTACCGTGATAGCCAACCGCTGTAATTCCAACACCCTGTCCCATTCAAAATCAGCACAAAATGCTTCATACCCCATGGAATATTCTGTCGTATAGGCGTTATAATACGCTCCATTTTTGACAAATTCTTGGTCATACAGCGCCTGTGAACGGAATTTTTCATTGGCACCAAATGACATGTGCTCCATGATGTGCGCTGTTTCGTAGATGTCTTTGTCGCGCACATAACGGCTACCCGCCCGAAAATGAAACTGAAAGCTCATCACCGTAGCGTCTGGCACATCGATCAACAAACCCCGAGCACCGTTCTTTAGTCGTACTTCTTCAACTGTGTGCTTCATGGATTATTTCCGATTCTTTTTGCGGTTTTGGCGCTGTGCCTTTTTCTTCTTGCGCGCTGCATTCTTGGCGCGATTTGCTTCAGAAGCAGTTTTGGCCTTTTTGACTGAGAAATCATCATCGCGGTTCTTTTCGCCAGATGTGATCTCATTGACACCTTTCTCGACGGCAGTTTCAGCGAGTCGAGTGAGCTCAGTGTCGTATTCATCGTCTTGTGATTGCTGCACTGTTGCGTCAGCCTTACGCACCCGGAAGATAGTACTCAAGACTTCATCTCGCAAATTATTCTGCAAACTCGTGAACAATTTTTGTGACTCTGACCGATACTCAACCAGTGGATCACGTTGACCAACACTGCGCCAGTGAATGCCTTCGCGTAGATGCTGCATGTTTTCCAAGTGCTGCATCCACAAAGTATCGAGCACTGCCATGTAGACTTCTCGCTCAACACCACGCAAGTTTTCGTCACCAATTTCTTCCTCTTTCGCTGCGTATGCTTCACGCGCCAGCTTCATCACCTTTTGGATGCGAGATTTGTCTTTCTTCTCTGAGCCAGCCTTTGCCAGGGCTCCCTCATCAACCGGGATAACTGCAGCAAATTCTTTCACAAAATTAGGATTATTCTTGAGCGGCAGCTGTGTTGAATCGTTCACTTTTTCTTTGAGCAAGCGTTCAATTTCTGGCTTAATGTTATCGCCTTCCAAAATCTTGCGGCGCATGACATACACCACGCGGCGGTGACGATTGATGACGTTGTCGTACTGAACAACATTTTTGCGCGTATCAAAGTTATAGCCCTCAACGCGCTTCTGAGCTGCCTCCAAGGTCTTTGACACTGCGCGGTTTTGAATCGGCGTTTCTTCGTCGACACCCAGCCGGTTCATCAACGCCGCGATGCGCTCGCCCTGGAAAATTCGCATCAAATCATCTTCGGTCGATACGTAAAACTGCGTCTCTCCTGGGTCACCCTGACGACCGCCACGACCGCGCAGCTGATTGTCGATGCGTCGTGATTCATGCCGCTCCGAACCGATCACTACCAGACCGCCCAGCTCCTTGACGCCCTTGCCGAGCTTAATGTCGGTACCACGCCCAGCAATGTTTGTCGCCAGTGTAATTGCGCCCTTTTCACCAGCCTTCTCGATGATAGCCGCCTCGCGCTCATTATTCTTGGCGTTCAAAATCTCAAACTTAATGCCTTCTTTTTCCAAATATTTGGCAATCTGCTCGTTCTTGGCAATCGAGCCAGAACCAACCAGCACTGGCCGGCCTTGCTTGTGATACTCTTTGATGGCTTCAGCCACTGCCTTCAACTTGCCTTTTTCGGTCTTGAAAATCAGGTCTTCTTTGTCGTCGCGAATCACTGGCTTATTCGGCGGAATCTGGATGACGTCTAGTGAATAAATTTGTTGAAACTCCTCGGCTTCAGTAAACGCCGTACCAGTCATACCGGAAAGTTTATTATACAAACGGAAATAGTTCTGGAACGAAATGGTCGCCAACGTCATGCTTTCTTCCAGCACCGGCACGCCTTCTTTGGCCTCAATCGCCTGATGCAAGCCTTCGTTGTAGCGGCGTCCTTGCATCAAACGACCGGTGTGTTCATCGACGATGATCACCTCGCCATCATTGGTCACCACGTAATCTTTGTCGCGCTTGAACAATGTTTGTGCTCGCAGGGCTTGGTCCATGTGATACACACTGCGCACGTGGTCTGGCGTGTACAAATTTTTTATACCCAGCAGTTTTTGGACTTTTTCTACGCCCTCATCGGTCAAGGCCACACTGCGGCGTTTTTCGTCCAAAACATAGTCGTCTGGCACTAATTTGCTGGCAACTTTAGCGAAGGTGTAGTAATTGTCTGGGTTCTCCGCTGCTGGTGCCGAGATGATCAGCGGCGTCCGCGCTTCATCGATCAAAATCGAGTCCACCTCGTCAACGATGGCGAAGTTCAGCTCGCGCTGCCTAAGCAAGACGACGTCATTCACCATGTTGTCGCGTAGATAGTCAAAACCAAACTCGTTGTTGGTCCCATAGGTAATGTCAGCTGTGTAGGCCTCTTTACGCGTAACTGGGCGGAGTTTGCGCATACGTGGATCGTCGTGATGCTCATTGTCATAGTCTTTATCATAGACAAACGATGCTTCGTTGATAATCACGCCAGTCGTCAATCCCAAAAAGTCATACACCTGACCCATCCAGCCAGCGTCACGCTGTGCCAGGTAGTCGTTGACGGTCACCACATGAACACCCTTGCCTTCCAGCGCGTTGAGATAGGTCGGCAGCGTCGCCACCAAGGTTTTACCTTCACCAGTCTTCATCTCAGCCACATTGCCTTCGTGAAGCACCATACCACCGATCAACTGAACGTCGTATGGACGCTCACCGATGACGCGCTTGGCCGCCTCACGCGCCACTGCAAAGGCATCTGGCAAAATCGTATCCAGCGTTACATTCTTTTTCGTTAGCCGTTTTTTCAGCACTGCTGTCTGCGCCTGCAATTCCTCATCTGACAGTTTTTCATACTTTTTAGACAGACCATTAATTACTGCAACGCGCTTTTCCAGCCGCTTCAAAATCTTCTTCTGCGGATCACCAAAAACTTTACTCAGCGCTTTTTGTTGTGTCATTGCCATAACCTTAAAACTCCCTCGCTTTCGGACATTTTCAAAACTGTATATATTGTAGCATTTTTTACCCTAAGATTAAAGAGTTTTTGGACACGACTAGCCCTGCCAACTGTCTACGACAGACTAAACTAACCGTCATCCGACAAGAGGGCGCACTTTTACAAATGTTTTCGCAAATTCAATACTCGTACAGCGTATCATTATGTCGTTTCCGGAATTACTAAAACAAGACTTTGATACGCTAGCAGATCCTTCAGAGCTAGCAAATTCATTTGATGTTATTACCCATTCTTTAGAGTCCATTGGTGACATGGCCTGATGAATTCGGTGCAACTGGTACGCAACATAGCTCGTGACTGGCGTCGGCATCCTGCCTTCTTTCATTGCTTGCTCGTAGGGTATCAGCCTGTCTTGATCGTCATTATTTAGCAGTAAAAAAGCCGTCCACTTATAATCATCCTCTACAATCGGCAATCCCCAGTAGGCTACAGTATTATTTATCATCCGATCCCAACAATTAGCAACTTCGCTTTCTGCAAACAATCCATCACTTTTTTCTCTTGTCTGGGTCTGCACTATACCAAGCGGATTATTCGGCACGGTTTTATCCTGCGCGACAGCCGACACAAGTTGACGCACGGTATTAATGGGTAATACTAATGGCGCCACAACCAGATCATGATCTGGCAGTTCTTCTTTCAGCTCTGCCAACCGCCCAAAATCAATACCACCCTGCGCCAACTCATCCGGCGTCGGCATATCGATACCCGCTCCGGCAAAAATCGTTTTATAATCTTCAAGGTCTCGCTTAAACAACTCTCTAGTCTCTAGTTTGGTAATTCCATCCAGTCCATTAAATCCCACCATTCCTTGTTCTCTGGCTCTAACAACAGCAGCG
>CAJPSL010000033.1 GCA_905373315.1 Candidatus Saccharimonadota bacterium | reverse complement strand
GCCATCACTACTAGTCCAAACACCAACAGCCCAATTTGCAGCTGAAGCCAAAGCGAGTCGATGAGTTTCGCGCCAAGAAAATCGGCTTTATCTTCCAGAGTTTCTTTGTCCAGGGCAATGAGAGCGTTATTGACAATGTCAGTTTGCCGCTGGAAATTGCGCGGCTGCCGCGGAAGAAACGAGCACATAAAATTAACGCGGCGCTCAAGGCGGTGGACCTGTATGACAAGCGCAAGAACCGTGCTAAGGATTTGTCGGGCGGACAAAAACAGCGTTTGGCCATTGCTCGGGCGATTGTCGGTGATCCGCAAATTATCTTTGCTGACGAACCGACTGGTAACTTGGACAGTGAAACAGGTGCAAAAGTGGAAGAATTGCTGTTTGATTATAATAAGCAAAGGGGTGTAACATTGATCATAGTGACGCATGACGCTGATTTGGCGAAAAAATGTGATCATCAAATTATCATCAAAGACGGTCGGGTTGAGCAATCAACGGTGCCAGGAGGTATAAAGCATGGACGTTAGTGCTTACGCGGAGAGCCTGGCGATTCAGCTCCGCAAAGGCTTTCTGGTCTACTGTGTGCTGCTGGTGTGTGCTAAACAACCGCAGTACACTGGTGATATCGTCAAGCAACTGAGCGATTCGGACTTGATGGTAGTGGAAGGCACGATTTATCCACTACTGAGTCGTTTACAAAAATATGGCTACCTTAAGCACGAATGGCAGGAAAGCGAACAAGGACCGCCGCGCAAATATTATTCACTTACTGACACTGGCGCGCAGCTAGTGGATGAATTGAAAGATCGCATCAAAATGTTGAACACTTCGCTAAAAAATCTTGAGAAAGGAGCAAAGCGATGAAAGAAATAACCAGAATCCATTTGGCAAAAACGCCGTTTAGCGTGGAGGTTGATGCCAAAAAATCGTTGGAACAATACCTTGATTCAATTCAGAAAAATATGCACGCGGAGCCAGAGGCTATGCGTGAAATTGAGGCGCGAATGGTGGAGCTTTTAGCGGAGCGCGGCGTGTCGAAGGACGGTGTCATTAGCCACGATGATGTTTTAGCGGTGCAAAAACAAATGGGTGAGCCGCAGGATTTTGCTGATGGTGAAGCGCCAGAGATGAGTGACGACGTAGCTGAAGCCAGTGCAAGTAAGCCAACTAAGCGACTAATGCGCGACCCGGATAACGCAATTTTCGGTGGCGTGTGTGCTGGAATCGCTGCCTACTGGGGGATTAATCCTTTGTGGGTACGATTGTTATTCATTTTTTCACCGTTTATCACCCTCGGTGCCTCACTACTGATTTATATCGTACTGTGGATCAGTATGCCAGAAGCGCAAACGGCGGCTGAAAAGTTACAGATGCGGGGAGAAGAGGTGACGCTGGATAGTCTGAAAAATTTTTCTTTCACCGATAATAAAAAGACCCAGGTGAAAAACACGTTCATCAAAGTCTCGCAGGTATTTGTTTCACTTATGTTAATCATGATCACCTTTGGATTATTAGTCGCTGTACCAGTGGGGTTATTTGCTGGTGTAAGTGTCATTAGCTGGATGGATGGTTTTTCCGCACAGCCGTGGGCTTTAGGCCTATTAATTTCTGCACTTGTTGGCGGTGCTGCTGCGGTGATGCTGTTTGGCGTGTTGACGGCTAGCGCAATCAAGTGGAAATTTACGCGAACGGCATTGATCGCGGTGGTGATTAGCACTGTTATTGGGGCATTTTGTATCTCAAGCTCGGCGATCTTTGGCACGCAAACTTTGCGAGAGCTGGCGCGGGATGAAGAGCGTTTGACAAAAACAATGACCGTGGAGCTACCAAAGAATCTTGAAGGCGTTAAATATGCTGATGTAACCAGTAATGGCCTGGTTGACAGGCAAGCCATATCATCTCAAGAAACCAAAGTTGAAGTAAAATATTTCTCACGTAAAGATGGTAAGGCGCCAAAAGTACAAGCTGTTGTAGAAGGTGACACGCTTAAAATCAATATTGAACATGATTCGCAGTTATCTTGTTTGAATGAATCATTCTTCTGGGGCGTTCACTGCGGTGGTATCACAAGGGTTACCGTGTACGGATCGTTGCAATTGAAGCCGGGAGACCAAGGCTCTGGTGACAGTGTTCCGTACCCAGGTTCATCACGGACCAATGGCGCATTTTTGTAGAGAATCAACGGTTTGATATAATAAACTCTATGAATATGAGTTGGTGGCAGGCAATTGTGCTAGGAATTATCGAGGGGATTACCGAATTCCTGCCTATTTCTAGCACAGGTCACTTGACCATTGCTGAGAAATTGATGGGTATGCCCCTGGACGATGAGGGTCTGATTGCTTTTACGGCGATTATTCAGATTGGGGCTATAGCGGCGGCGATTATTTATTTTTGGCAGGATATTCAGCGAGTGTTGATCGCGTGGTGGCGTGGTTTGTGGTGGAAACGGGCACGACGGAAATTTGACTACAAGTATGGGTGGGCGATCATCATTGGTTCAGTGCCAATCGCGGTAGTGGGGCTGGTGTTCAAAGATGAAATTGAGACGGTACTGCGTAGTTTATGGTTCGTAGCTGGTGCGTTGATTGTCTGGAGTGGCGTGATGTGGCTGGCTGATAACTATGCCACTGCCAAACGCGTTGAAAAGGATACGACATGGAAAGACACGCTCGTTATTGGTTTAGGTCAATGTCTGTCGTTAATTCCCGGCGTGAGTCGATCTGGTGCCACGATATCAGTGGGATTGCTGCGCGGTTTTGACCGAGTGACGGTGACGAAATTGAGCTTTTTCCTGGGGATTCCGGCGTTGGTGGCAGCAGGGCTGTTGGAGGTCGTCACCAAATATAAGCACATTTCTGGCGGCGTTGGTTGGACGTCAACCATCATTGCGACGGTGGTCTCGTTTGGCGTGGGATACGTGGCAGTGGCATGGCTACTTAAATTCGTCCAAAACAATAATTTTCGCTCATTCATCGTCTACCGATTTGTGTTAGGATTGCTGTTGATGGTACTACTGGGCGCTGGGATGATCTCTCACGTTTAAGTCAAAATTGGTATATAATGAGGGCATGCTAGACATCAAATTTATTCGAGAACATGCTGATTTGGTGCAAAAATCAGCACATGATAAGGGATACGCAGTCGATATTGCGACATTGTTGCAGCTCGATGATGAGCGCCGCGATTTACAAAAACAAGTTGAGGCGCTGCGTGAACAGCGAAATGTAATCTCAGCCAAGATGAAAGGCGGCCGTCCAGACCAGGAGCTGATTGACCAAGGAAAGCAGCTGAAGATTGAGTTGGCAGAACGTGAAAACTACTTAAAATCAACCGAGGAAAAAGTAGCCGCAATTCTGAAAAACGTGCCAAACATCACCTTTGATGATGTGCCGCTTGGCGGTGAGGAAGACTCGGTTGAGATAAAGGCCTACGGTGAGCGTAAAACGGGCGCCAAGGATCATTTGGACTATGCTGTCAGTCGCGGTTGGGTTGATTTTGAGCGTGGTGCAAAAGTAGCTGGCGCGAAGTTTTACTATCTCAAGGGCGACCTGGCGCTGCTGGAAAATGCCGTGACACAGTTTGCGCTGGATTATGTGACGAAACAGGGCTTTACGTTCATGACGGTGCCACACATGGTGAATTTACGCACAGCAGAGGGTGCGGGCTTTGCGCCAAAGGGTGAAGGTAGTAATGAGTATGTGGTCGAGGGCGAGGATTTGACGCTGATCGGGACGGCGGAAATGCCGCTGACTGGCTACCACGCTGATGAAATTTTGGACGAGAAAGATTTGCCACTGTTATATGCAGGATATAGTCCATGCTACCGCAAGGAAGCGGGAACGTACGGCAAGCACACCCGTGGATTGTTCCGAGTGCACCAATTTAACAAACTGGAAATGTACGCGTTCTGTCTGCCGGAACAGTCCAAGGAAATTCATGAAAAAATCCTCAGCATCGAGGAAGCACTGTGGCAGCAAATTGGTATTTCGTACCACGTGGTGAATATTGCGGCGGGCGACTTGGGCGCGCCAGCTGCCAAAAAGTATGACATTGAATATTGGTCACCGGTCGATCAGACTTACCGCGAGCTGACGAGTTGCTCAAATTGTACGGATTATCAAGCGCGCGGTTTGAATATTCGGGTGCGGCGAGCGGATAGCAACATTGAGACAGTTCACACCTTGAACGGTACGGCAGTTTCGTTGGCGCGGTCATTGGTGGTGATTTTGGAAAACTTCCAGAACGAGGACGGCAGTTTGACAGTGCCAGAAGCATTGCGACCGTATATGGGTGGACGTGAGCAAATTTAGTAAAATGCATGGTATAATGTAGGTATAACGAAGGAGGGATATGATTACCAATCTGACAATCACTGGTGTAAAGTACGAACTGAATGACACGACCAAACGGTATATTGAGAAAAAAATTGGCCCATTGGATCGGTTTTTGCCACGTCACGCTCGTAAAAGCGTTACGGCAGATGTGAAGATTAAGCAAATTGATCATCCTGGTGGCAACAAATATGAGGTTGAAGTTATCATCAATGTCCCAGACAAGGTCATTACTGCAAAAGACTCAACAATGAACGTGTTGGCGGCTGTGGACATCGTCGAGACCAAATTGAACGGGCAGTTGCGTCGCTATAAGGACGACACGTTGGCTCACGTTGGCCGTAGTCGTGGTGTGTTGGCACGGTTCAAGCGCAGTTTTCGTCGCGGTTAGGACAAGCTACCCGACGGGTGAGCGGGTACCGGTGTCATTACCTGAATAGCCGGCTGGTAGTACATAAAGGGCCAACACGTGCCCTCTTGTAAAGGCAGGTGTATCCCAAGTGATTATTGGCGTCGAGTTACTAATAACATTTGCTGGTCGCCAACACCATGAATCATGATGCCTATCGATTAGCGGCGTATTGTTTCGTAGTGCAGCTAGGAGATTGTCAGTTAAGGCTTCGGCTACAGTTTGGTGCTCAAGAGGCGGGCTTTGTTGTTGGCTCTGTTCATATGACATACCCAGGTGTGCTGGTTCCTCTGTACCAGAAAGCAGACGAAGTGTCCAGGTAATAGTTTTGTCGCCATCCTTGATTTGATGAGTTGGTAGAGTCGATAATCCCGGAGTGGTTGTTGAAGTTGGCGCCTGGTTAAGGTATATCCAAGTATTATTATCAATTATGTTATCAATGTGCAACCCATGGTCTTTGTGGTCAATCCCCAGGGGATTATCTTGTATCGTCTTGTCCAAGGTCATTGCTTTGGCGATGTCTAGCCAAGTTTGTTTACCAAGGCCGTGAGGAGCCAGGACGATGTGCGGGGTGACGCCATCTTCTTGCTCCATTCGCTCAAATTGCTCAGCCAAATAGTGAAAATTGACACCAGCTGATAGCATTTGTTCTGGTGTTGGTGCTGAGAAGCCAGCATATCCAACTAAGCGTTCGGAAAATAGAAAAGCTTGTTCAAACGAGTGTTGAATCTCAAGATTGTCTATTTGCTCTAAGCCACCGAAGCCAGCTGTGCCTTGTTTCTGAGCCTCATCAACGGCGGTGTCAAGTACCCCAAAGAGGGCGGTGGCGCCGAAATCCTGACTAATGTCAGAGGATGCTTTCT
>CAJPSL010000032.1 GCA_905373315.1 Candidatus Saccharimonadota bacterium | reverse complement strand
CTAAAGAAGTTATCATCGTTGGCGCTGGTCCAAGCGCGCTGACCGCAGCCATCTATCTGTCGCGCGAAGACGTGCCAACGACACTATATGAACGCGGCGTGGTCGGCGGCATGGCGGCCATCACTGATCAAATTGACAATTACCCAGGGTTTGCCGAGGGTGTGACCGGCATGAAATTGGCGTCCGAGCTGCAGCAGCAGGCTGAGCGGTTCGGCGCGGAGATTGAGTACGGTGACGTGACGGAGCTGAAGCAAGTCGACGGAGAGTTGGAGTTGACGATTGACGGTCAGCCAGTGCGAACTAAAGCAGTGCTGCTGGCGACTGGTTCAAATCATCGCAAGCTGGGTGTGCCAGGCGAAGATGAATTGTATGGCCGCGGCGTGCATTATTGTGCAACGTGCGATGGTGCATTTTACCGTGATAAGCGCTTGATCGTCGTTGGCGGCGGTAACTCAGCGGTGCAAGAAGCGATATTTTTGACTCGCTACGCCAGCCACATTGATCTGTTGGTGCGCAGCGAATTACGTGCCAGCGATGTCCTGCAAAAAGAACTACAAAAATATGTCGATGAGGGTAAAATCACCGTCCATATCGGTGCGACAACTGATGAAATTATCGTCAAGGACGACAAATTCTACGGTGTCACATCAACACAGAACGGCGAGCAGAAAGAATTTACTGCAGACGGTTTGTTTGTCTTTATCGGCTTAATTCCAAACACGCAGTTTTTGACAGACTCAGATGTTGAGCTGGACCTCGGCGGACATATCGTTACCGACGAACATTTGCGCACCAACGTTCCCGGTGTCTTTGCCTCGGGCGATGTCCGTTCGGGCGCGACCATGCAAATCGCTTCGGCGGTCGGCGAGGGTGCGGTCGCAGCATTGCAAATTCGTGAATATTTACAAGAAAAAGCCAGAGAGGAGTAAATCATGGCAGACTTCAATCAAATTTTAACACCGGGTGACGTAGAAAACGGCATCGTGAATGTTGTCGTTGAGATCCCGCAGGGCTCAAACCACAAGATTGAATGGAACCGTGAGCTAGCAGTGATGCAGCTGGACCGCGTTGAGCCAGCAATTTTCGCCAAGCCAACTAACTACGGTTTCATCCCGCAGACCTTGGACGAAGACGGCGATGAATTGGACGCCTTGATCATCACCGACCAGCCGCTGACAACAGGCATTTTCATGGAAGCAAAGGTTATCGGTGTTTTGGAGTTTGTTGATGATGAAGAAGTTGACGATAAGGTGATCGTGGTGCCAGCTGATGACCGCAACACCGGCGATGCTATTAACTCATTGGAAGACTTACCGCCACAACTGCTCAAACAAATTGAGCATCATTTCAATCACTACAAAGATATAAAGAAACCAGGCTCGACAGTCGTCAAGGGCTTTGGTGATATTGAGCGCGCCAAGCAAATCATCCGCGATTCAATCATTCGCTGGAGCGAGCAAGCGTAAGAACATCTAGGCGATAAAACAATATCACACCTCACTCAGAGTGCTCTTTACAGGTGACCTACGGTCAGCCTGTGGCGTTCGGCTGACAGGCTATCGCGCCCGTCACGGCCTCTGAGGTGAGGGTGATATTGTTTTTTATATTCCGCCTCAAGACTGCGCCGTTGATTATCGATGCCGAAACAGTGAAGAAACGCCGCCAGTTAATTGTTGCAAGATGCCGCCGCTACGCGACAATTGCAAACGCAGTTTGTCCTTAGCGTGAGGCGTTATAATCAGCTCGCGCCAGTCCGGCTTGGGATGGGCGGATTTATTGGTTAAGACTTCGATGGTGTCGCCGTGCCGCAAATGATAGGTAAACGGCTTCATGACGCCATTGATTTTGAAACCGCTAGCGTGCGCCGCGATGTCGGAGTGAATGCGATATGCATAATCTAGCGGGAAAGCACCGCGTGGCAAATCATAGATATCACCTTTTGGAGAATAAACGAAAATTCGGTCCGAGAATAATTTCATGCGGAACTTATCAGAGTCAAATCGTTTGCCCTCGCCAGCCAGCGCCGCCGCTTCCTGAAGGTCGCGAATCCACGACAAATCCGCCGGCATGGCGCCTATGCGGCCTTTTTTGTACGCATCAGTCAGCTTCTGCTCGTTGTAATGGAAGCTGGCCGCCAAACCGCGCTCAGCATATTCGTGCATCTCTTTGGTTCGAATTTGAAATTCAACAATTTGCCCACTCGGCGTTTGCACGGTGGTGTGCAAACTTTGGTAGCCATTCGGCTTTGGGTTGGCAACATAATCTTTGATTCGCTCGTACATCGGCTGATACATATCGTGCAGAATCCCTAGAACCAAATATCCCGTCGACAAATCATCGACAATTACTCGCAGGGCGATCAAATCATAAATCTTATCAATATCGCCGACCTTATCAAGTTTTTTGAATAGGCTGTAGACGCTTTTGACCCGGCCATCCATCTGGAAAACCAGCTTTTCTTCCTTCAGTCGTGCTTCAACTTCACGGCGGACGCGGTCTAATTTTCGCTGCGATTTTTTCAATCGACTATCCATTAAACTTTTGGTGCGGTGAAAATCTTTCGGCATCAAATATTTAAAGCTCAACTCTTCCAGCTGCACACGCACCCGTCCCATGTTCAATCGGTCTGCCAACGGTGCAAACACCTCGATCGTCTCGCGAGCAATTTTCTTCTGCTTATCTGGGGACATAAATTGCAACGTCCGCATATTGTGTAAGCGATCCGCCAATTTAATGATAATCACGCGCACGTCTTCACCGACCGCGATCATCAATTTAGTCAAATTGTCCTTGGTGTGCGGCAAATAGCTGTCCAGACTACGCATGCCAGCACGTGCCTGCGAAACCTTAGTCACGCCATCCACCAAAAACGCCACATCTCGTCCAAATAAACTCTCCAGCTCATCCAGCGTCGCGTCGGTATCCTCGACCGTGTCATGCAGTACGCCCGCCACCACC
The DNA here is from genome assembly GCA_905373315.1 of Candidatus Saccharimonadota bacterium. Lineage (GTDB taxonomy): Bacteria > Patescibacteriota > Saccharimonadia > Saccharimonadales > Saccharimonadaceae > Nanosynbacter. Next base: position 2,845 of record CAJPSL010000032.1, on the reverse strand, counting down.
GTGTCAATATCCATACCCCATTCAATCAAAATCTCGGCCACTGCCAGCGGGTGATTGATATACGGCTCACCGCTTTTGCGTTTTTGTCCAGCGTGTTTTTCAGTCGCATAATCAATCGCACTCGCCAAAACCAGCACTGGCACTTCATCATACTTTTGCCCAGCTGCGGCGAGTAGCTCTTCACGCGTCATATATATAGTATAACATTATGGTATAATAATGGGATGAAAAATCCGCTCGTCCGACGCCTAGCGCCACTCTTCATTGCAAAATTTCTACTGTGTTTTGTATTTTGGTATTCCATTGAAAAACTATTTATGTACAGCATAGGATTCAATGATGCTAGTATTGGTTTGATGGCAGCGATTTATGCGGTAATGTCAGTCTTAATGGAAGTACCATCTGGCGTACTGGCGGATCGGTGGAGTCGAAAGGGTGTCATGATCCTGTCGGCTTTAAGTATGCTGTTAAGTAGCTATTTTGGGTGGATTAGTAATGACCCATCGCTATATGTTGTGTCGGCAGCATTTTGGGGATTCTTTGATGCTCTTGCCAGTGGTACTGGTTCAGCCATGATTTATGACTTACTCGAAGAAGAGCAGGGACATACAAGAAATTACGATAAGATTTTGGGGCGCTTTGAGATGCTTGGCGGTATTGCTTTAATCATCAGTGCGTTATTGGGTGGATGGTTGGCGTCTGCCAGATCGCTCAGGTCGGCGTTCTTTGCGACAATCATTACTGCAGGGTTAGCAGCAGTGGTCTTATTGTTCTATCGAGACACCACGATTCACAAACAATCAACCGATGCGAAATTGATTGAGCATACGAAGGGTACGTTTGCGGCTGTTTTCAAGAACCCTGACCTTGCCTGGCTGGTGGTTGTTATGCTGGTAGTATTTTTGGTACAGAAAATGAATGGCGAGTTCTATCAGCTATGGTATGCGGCGTTGTCTATGCCGGCGGCATTGTTTGGTATAGCAGGAGCTATCATCACGGGTACATATAGTTCTGGCGGTGCAATTGTTCGCTTCTTTGCAACTCGACGACGAGTCCTATTGGCGCTAGCTGTCTGCTTCATCTCCGCAATCGGCATGACTATCAGCCCATCATTTTGGCTAACCGTTGGACTACAATTTATCATTGGTACATTGTCGTTTGCACTAGTTCTTGCGCTGACGTCAAAAATGCAGCACTATCTACCATCAAAATATCGCGCTGGTGCTGGTTCGGTAATCAACACTGTTGGTCGTCTGATATTTATCCCATGTGCATTATTGTTTGGTTTTTTGTCAAACACTACGAGTATCTTTGTTGCAGGGTCTATGACAGTTGTATTTATCGGCATTGGTCTGTTTGCAGAGTTTCATGCTAGAAGAGAAAAATAGTTTGGTATATAATAGTAGAAAAGGCTAACGCTTAGCAGGGAGGGCAGTATGGCAGCAACAAGAATAGCAATTAACGGCTTTGGGCGGATTGGGCGCAATGCGTTTAAGATTGCGCGTGAGCGGAGCGACCTAGAGATTGTCGCCATCAATGATTTGACGGACACAAAGACACTGGCATATCTCCTCAAGCACGACAGCAACTACGGTGAATACGGCCGCCAAGTGACGTTTACGGAAAATGAACTCATCGTTGATGGTCAGTCCGTCAAAGTTTTGGCCGAGAAAGAGCCGCAACAATTGCCATGGAAAGATATGAATATCGATGTAGTGATTGAATCGACTGGCTTCTTTACTAACAAAGAGGGCGCGGGCAAGCACCTGGAAGCTGGTGCGAAACGCGTCGTCATCAGTGGTCCAACCAAGTCTGATGGTGTTGATACGATTGTATTTGGTACCAATGACGACAAGATCGCCTCGGCGACGCCGATTGTGTCAAATGCCAGTTGTACCACCAACAGTTTGGGCGCAGTGATGGCTGTCCTGGACGCAGAGTTTGGCGTGGAAAAATCAATGCTGACGACAGTACATAGCTATACTGCTAGCCAAAGATTGCAGGACGCACCGTCCAAGGATTTGCGTGAAGGCCGTAATGCCGCTGAGAACATGGTGCCGACAACAACGGGTGCAGCAATCGCCGTGACCAAAACGTTGCCGCAGCTGACTGGCAAATTTGACGGCCTGAGTGTGCGTGTACCAACACCAGTGGTGTCGCTCAGCGACGTGACGGCACTGCTCAGACGTGACGTGACGGTTGAGCAGGTAAATGAGGCCTTCAAAAAAGCCGCACAAAGTAACTTTTACCAGGGTATTTTGGGCGTTTCTGAAGAACCTTTAGTTAGTCGCGATTTTATTGGTAGCTCATATTCGGGAATTGTTGACTTGCCACTTACCAAAGTCGTTGGGGGTAATTTGATAAAAGTCATGGTTTGGTATGACAATGAGTGGGGCTATTCAAACCGGCTGGTTGAGCTGGTGGCGGATGTTGGACACTATTTGCAGAAAGTAGAATAATCTCGAAGAATATTGTGAAAAGGAATAACCCCGCACCGTGGTGGTGCGGGGACGCCGGGATTTGGCGGTTTTACAGAATATTTATCTTAGCGCGCCTTCTGCTGGCGCGGAGCATCTCAGTCCTCCTCGGACTCCTCAGGCTCATCGCCCCCAAAGAGGTGGATCAGAAGTTCTGCCATTTCTTTTTCAGCGGCCTTTCTACGGTGCCGCTGGATGACTGCGAGTACGATGCCTGTCGCCAAAAAGGCGAGGGATGCCCAAGCAGGAGCGTCATACGCTCCTGTGGGTAGCGACGAGATTGGCGGCATCGCCGCCAACTCCTCCCCTTGTCGCATCGTCAGCGGCGCGTCCAGGTACGCGGAGGCTGCTTCTTTCCAAGCAACCAT
>CAJPSL010000031.1 GCA_905373315.1 Candidatus Saccharimonadota bacterium | reverse complement strand
ATATAAGGTTAAGCCCGATGCTATCGAGATAGAAGAACGGACCGATCAACCACGCTTGACGCTGTATTCATGTTCTCTGGGCGGTTCATTTGATAAACGCGAAGTCATCATCGCTGTCCCTAAATAGTCCATACAAAAATCCGCCCCAATGAGTTGAGGCGGATACATAAACTACTTGGTTCGCTTATTTGCGTAGTCCCAATGTAGCCAGCACTTGCTTATAACTCTCAAAGTCAGTTCGCTCCAAGTATTTTAGCAGGCGTTTACGCTTACCTACCATCTGGACAAGGCCGCGACGAGCCATGAAGTCGTGTTTATTCACCTTCAAGTGCTCTGTAACTTCTTTGATACGAGCTGTCAAAATCGAAATCTGCACCTGAGGGCTACCGACATCGTTTTTACCAACCTGAGTCAAAGCAATCGCTTTTTGCTTGTTCTCTTTACTGATCATAGCCGTTTGATTATATCAGGAGTGACCAATATTTTCAAGCAGCATTAGAATAGCTGCGCGTAGCTATATATCGTTGAGCCACTATCTGGTGCTTGTGTGCTATTGTGATGACAGCTTGAACGAATACGATTGAAAGTTGCTACATCCTCAGTAGATGGATTATTCAATGCGGCATATATCACAAATCCCTTACCACCATCATGACACTCATAGATTCGAAAGATTGCTTCATCATTTGCCGCTTTTTTACTAGAAACACCTTGCCGATAATCAGCCTTCAAATAATCCGGAACCAAGGTTTGTACACCATCCGGTGCGTTAAACGGACCAAATCCAGTGATACGCTTTCCTCTAGCCTCCGCCAAAGCAGCAGCATCGCCCGCAGTTTTAACTGCAGATCGAATCTTCGCGTCCAATCCATTGTCACGCACCGACCGATACGAGATGATTGAAATTGATGCCAAAATACTAATCACCGCTATGACAATTAATACTTCAACCAATGTAAAACCCTTATGCTTCATATCTATATAATACCACTCTAATCCTCTATGCCAAAATCCGACAGTTTTGCTGCTTGTTTAATGGTAAAATCGGCAATTTTCGTGCGCCGCAACGATTGACAGTAGGCACCAGTCCCCAAATATTTCCCAATATCCTCTGCCAAAGTACGGATGTATGTGCCGCTAGAGACATGAGTATTGATGCATAGTTTTGGATAGTTATATGATACTATCTCGATGTCATACACCGTGATCTGCCGTACAGGCATCGCAACTTCCTGACCTTTTCGCGCGAGGTGATAGGCGCGCTGCCCATTGATTTTTATGGCGCTAAAAGCCGGCGGGGTTTGTTCAATCACCCCAATAAACTTCTGTACAGCCTGTCTCACTTCCTCAATTGTCGGCTGATGCTCAGACATTGGCGTGAGCTCACCTTCAGGATCTCCCGTCGTGCTAGTTACCCCCAAGATGATTTCTGCCTGGTACCATTTGTCCAGCTTGGTAAACGACCCAGCTTCTTTACATTTTTTACCAGTCACCAAAATCATCAGACCGGTAGCAAACGGATCCAGGGTACCAGTGTGTCCAACTTTTGCTTTCTTGCCCAGCTGCTGACTGAGTACCCTCCTGATTCTGGCGACCACACCAAAACTGCTCATACCAGCTGGCTTATCAATGAGCACAATATCATCATTTGGTATCATGCTAATTTTGTCCTGGAATCTGGAACTGGGTTGGATTAAATTCAGAGTTAGTAGTATTTACGACTGACGGGGTTGCCGCTGGCACCGATGGGACGGTAGGGCTGATTGCTGGAGCTGGCGGAAAAGCCGGTGGCAGTTCTGGCAACGTACTAAAGTCAGGCATCGGCGGTAACCCTGCTATATTTTTGGCAGAAGACTCAATTTCTGCCAAAGTAGGAGTGCCAGGAGCGCTATTTGCCGCCAACGGATCCGGAACATTAGGCACTGCAGCTAACGCCTCGCTGACAGCCTCGTGAGTTGGTTGACCTAATGATTGATTAGTTCCCAGTACCTTTGAGGTGTCTTCACTGAGAGCAGCCATGACATCACCGTTATGGCCGGCGATAGCTGAAGCTTCTCCCAGAGGAGAGATAAACCTATTATCCTGTAAATTGTTGTTCGTTTCAGCGAACGGATCAACTGACTTTGGCTCATCATCATGGCGAGCAACGGTGGCGTTTATCGGTGAATCACTAAACCCCCCTTGACTACTGCCAGGTTGACCATGATTCAAAATCGTGCGGTTACGACCACTTTCAGCCTCGCGCTTCTTGTCTTCTGCAGCCTGTTCAGTTGAAGCATTGAACGTACCGCCTACTGACGGCTCTGGCAGCTCATCTTTTGGAGACTGTGGACCGCTCAGCGGCTTGATGGCTGGTAAGCTATATTCTGGTTCTGGCAACTTTACTGGTTCTTCTGATTCTACAGGCTCTTCTGGTGTAGATTTGGCTAATTGTTTCTCCAAGTACGATTCAGCGGCACGCGCAGCCTCATCTTGAGCCTCGGCCTGTGTTCGTCGAGCCACCTCATCTAGATCACCTCTCTTTTGATGTGATATTTCCAAAGTGCCATCATCTGGTTTTGGTAGATCCTTGTCTGCTTGTTTTGGCTGTCTACGTGATGAACGGCTAATTGACAGCTTGGTGTTGTCTACTTCTGCTTCTTCGGCATCTGATAACTCACTCGAATCGCCACCATCTTCTGGTTCATCAACAGGAGCTTCCAATTCCTCAGCTTCCACCAACTTTGCAGCAATCAATTGCTGATTGGCGCCTGCGGCCATCAAGTCTGCGGCAGCTGTCATGACGCGAGGTGATGTCAGGTTGTTACTAAACCTATTGGTTACAGCAACGATACCGGTCATAAATGCATTTGCCATCTGCTCGTCCAGTGTCGCCTTTACCGTCTTCAGCTCATCAACCAATTCCAAAAGCATCTCGCTCACACCACTAGCATTGCGCTCATGCCAATCAATCGCACCCAAACTACTCTTGATGTCCCGAGCCGTCACCGTCACTACGTCAGCACTGTGCAAAATTTTACCATGAGCCGTCAAGGCTTCATCAAGATGATTGCTGTCTTCAACGTTCAAAGCCAACACCAGCTCAATATTGTAATCACCCTGTGAGAATTCCAAGTCTGCTTCAGTAATTGTCGTTCGGTACGGCGTGATGAAAATTTTCACGACAGCATCATCGACAATTTTGTAGCGCAAGTGGTCCGCCTTTTCCTTATCAAGCGCTATGATAAAGTCTCTGAGACTGTCCGCCGTGTCCTCAAATGTCTTATCAGGCTCCAGAAAATTTATTGCCGGTGGAATTTTACCAGAAAATACCGCTGTAGCATGCTTTCCAAGCTCATTCAAAAATAGCGTTAGCCCCAATGCCGCTGATAACTCATCAACACTTGGATCACGACTAACCGTAACTAATATATTAGTATTTTCTTTGATTTTTTGGATTACCTGCTGCTTGGCGGAAGCGGTGCTCATTGTTTGTTTTCCTGTTTCTTTTTATTGCTATAGCCTTTGGCTGAATTATAGCATAAGCATAGGCGATTAGTCAAGATTATACCCCGTTTCATCCCGCCCCTTTACTTTTCATGTGATTTTCTGTATAATGCATCCTTGATTAGCGATAAAAACTTATAGAGGTAAAGGAGTACCATGCCAATCATCAAATCCGCCATCAAGCGCGCTAAACAAGCAGTTAAACGCCGTGAAAAGAACATCGGCATCAAGAAAGATATCAAGTCAGCAGTCAAAGCTTTCCACGCAAATCCAACCGCTACTACCTTGGCAGCTGCCCACTCTGAGCTAGACACTGCAGTTAAAAAAGGCCTTTTGAAGAAAAATACTGTGGCTCGCCGTAAAAGCGCTCTGAGCAAAGCAGCCAAAGAGGCTGGCGTTAAACTAGAAGCTGCCAAAAAGCCGGCAGCCAAGAAGCCTGCTGCAAAGAAAGCTGACAAATAAGACTCGTCGATTTCAAACAACACCTCAGTGATAATGCTGAGGTGTTGTTATATAACTACAAATCTACCAACGCCGTTTCTATCAGCAGCCACGGATTAACTCCGGTCGTTTTCATCTGGAGATCTGCCTGGAACAACGCATCGTTGATCCGCCTGAGATGTTCAATATCAATAGTTCGAGCTGACGAGGACAAGCGCTGCAGTACATATGGATTAACCGACAAATCTGCTGCCACCATGTTATTGTCACCGCCCGACAACACCAATGCTGCCATATTGGTCACCTGCGAAGCGAGTAGCCCCATCGTCTGGTAGGCGCCGTCTATGCCACTTTCTGACTCTAAGTAGCTGATGATATTGTGCACCGTTTCATAATCTTTCGACAAAGCGGCCACGAACAAATCAAACACGTTTTCTGACCTCGCCAACGGCACCAAATCATTGATCAGTGCATCGGTAATCTTCTCCGCGAGCGCCAATTGGTCCAAAAAATTACTGAGTCGCAGCTGATCAAATCCCAACCGGTCAATTAACATGCCTATTTGTTTACGTGTCAGCTTATAGCCGCGCTCATAGGCCTGTGTTTCACACCAGGTGATAAGTTGCGGCTTCTGGCGGTCACCGAGCGGCGCAAATTCTTGGGTTTTAGCTGTTTTTTGTAGCCATTTATAGATTTTTGTTCGCTTATCAAGTTTATTCTCTACTAGGATAATGGTGTTATCGTCATCAAATGATAGCTCTGATAGCCGTGGCCAAATATCAGGATTGTCACTCAATTTCGAGATAACGTACACCGAAGACTGCGTAAACAATGTTTGGCCAATCGTTATCTCCTGTATATCCGCCAGCGTTAACGCTTCACCATCACGCCGGACCACGTCCGCATCACCAACCAGTGCCGCAAGCGCCGCCCGTTTCTCAAACTCATTATCACCGTGGAGAAGATAAATCACAGCTTAATTATAGCAAACTGCGGTACTGATCAATAAGATGCCTGACCTGCTGCTCAGATAATCCAACATTCATCAATTCCACCTTACGACGTGCGTATTCTCCATTTCCGTCCTGGTCACACTCTTCTCTCATCGCAAGGTTTATTACAAGCCTTGCAACTAACACAGTCTGTTCATTAGATAGTGTGCCATCAGTTTCCATAAATATATGATCAAGGAGATTGGTAGACTTAGCATGAGGATCAGTTACCTTCTCAGTAGCTACTTGATCATCCATTAATTGCTGCACCTGGTTTGGTGAGACATCCTCACCTCCAAACGCTTCATTTAACAAATCGAACCAAGGAGAATCCACTGTCCTATCGAGAGCTAATAGATAGTCTGCAATATTAGCTGTTTTCTTTGTTAACTGAATCGTATAACCCGGTGTTGCTTGAGAAATTAATTCAAGCGACACCATACCCATTACAAATATTTCGCTTGAGATGCGCCTAGTAACTCGATCTGCTATTTGCTGAAGAACGGCCTCCTCCAACTCTCGGTCGTCGTCACAACAGTACGCAATTTCTTGTAAATCTAGAATACTAAGGTTGCCGTCTTCCAGGTCTTTCATGTAGCCCTCGGTAGCAATCTGTCTGTTTCTTGCTAATTCTTGGTTACTAGCTCCTGGTCGATAGATTGTATCTACCCCATGTTTTTGTAGCATATCGTTAATTTTCAAATAGATCTCATTGTCAAGCATAGATGAACACTCATCTTCACTTACCAGCGCCTTAAACTCTTCATCTATATCGTCTGTCCCATCAAGAATACCAGTTTGGTCATCCAACGGTGAGGCGGAATTCGACCACTCTTGATATAAACCATCACCTGAAGAATCATGTCCACTATGCGATAATTTATCCATAGTTTATAT
>CAJPSL010000030.1 GCA_905373315.1 Candidatus Saccharimonadota bacterium | reverse complement strand
CCACGTATACGCCCAAGCCGCTGCTGTCAGGGCGTGTGCGAACTGATTTTCGCTGTGCGACGTGGTGGTGCGACGTGGGCGCGGCGAGCTGGGGATTTTGACCAGTGCGCAGCTGCAGCAATTTTATCGGCATATTCTGGACAGTTATGAGCGGATGCAATTTGGCTATGAGATGTTGAAATTGGTCAATCGAGCGAGTGAACAGGTTGACGAGCCGGCCTGGTTTTCGGTGGCGCAGCAAGTGTTGGCGCAATTGAACAATGTGAAGGTTGAGCAAAAACTGATTGAAACCTGGTTTTACTTGCACTACGCTGGGCTGCTGGGTGATGAGCTCAATCTGCGCACTGACGTAGCGGCGCATACCTTGTCGCCTGACAAAACATATATGTACGACAGCACGGAAAAGGGTTTGCGGCCAGCGGAGCAGGGTGACTTGTCGGCGGACGCCATCAAACTGCTTCGGCTCATCCAGGCGAAGCCGCTGGCGACTGTGGCGCAAATTGGCGGGATAACTGAGGTGATCAGTGCTTGTTGGCTGGTGGTGCGGCAGCACGCGGCGGTGTAATATTGCCCATAAAAATGCTATACTGTAGCTAATAATTGTGAATCGCCATGTTGCCAACATGGAGAAAGGTTTTTTTGATGAGTCAAGCAAAAATGGAAGATATTATCAGCCTGTGTAAGCGCCGCGGCTTTATTTATCAGGGGTCGGATGTCTATGGCGGTCTTTCTGGCACCTGGGATTATGGCCCACTGGGCGTGCAACTGAAGCGTAATATCATGAATTTGTGGTGGCGCCGGTTTGTCGATGAGCGCGACGACATGTACGGCGTGGATGCGGCGATTTTGATGAATCAGAAAGTCTGGCAGGCGAGTGGGCATGTCGATACGTTTGTCGATCCGCTGTGCGAAGACACGGTCAATCACCGCCGTTTTCGCACCGACCATATTCTCAAGGACAATGGCGTTGACGCCGATGGCATTACCATGGAGCAGATGGATGCGGTAATTGCGGAAAAAGGCATCAAGAGCCCCGACGGCAATCCGTTGAGTAAATCGCGAACGTTTAATATGATGTTCAAGACGTTTGTCGGCGCTAGCGGGCAAAACGAGTTGACTATTGGTGAGCCGATGGAGGGTGCTGACGATAAGCGCGGTCTTAATGGCGCGAAGGCAATTACCTATGATCCACAGTCGATTTCTTATCTTCGTCCCGAAACCGCCCAAGGTATCTTCACTAATTTCAAAAACGTCGTCGATAGTTTCTACCCGAACTTACCGTTTGGTATCGCTCAACAGGGCAAGGCCTTTCGCAATGAGATTGCGCCGCGCGACTTCGTCTTTCGCTCTCGGGAGTTTGAGCAGATGGAGATTGAATATTTTGTCGATCCTGATCATTGGCAGGAGGCGTTTGATGAATTGCTGGCGGCGACGCATGAGTTTTTGGCGGAACTGGGTTTGAAACCAGAGCACATTCACGAGCTAGACGTGCCGGCGGAGGATCGGGCGCACTACAGCAAAAAGACGATTGACATTGAGTACGACTATCCAATTGGTCGCGAGGAGTTGATGGGTATCGCCTATCGGACTGATTTTGACCTGATGAATATCCAGCGCGCCAGTGGCAAGAGTATGGAATATACCGTCAAGGGAACGAACACAAAATTTGTTCCGCACGTCATCGAACCGTCGTTTGGTGTGGAGCGGGCGCTGATGGCAGTGCTGGCCAGTAGCTACCGCGAGGACGAGCAAAATGGCGAAAAGCGGGTGTACTTGGCATTGCCAGAGCACTTGGCGCCGGTCAAATTTGCCGTTTCGCCGCTACTGAAAAACAAGCCAGAATTGGTGGGAAAAGCCCGCGAAGTCTACGCCCAGCTCGCCAAAGCCAACCCCGGCCGAGTGCTGTGGGACGACAACGGCAACATCGGCAAACGCTACCGCCGCCAAGACGAAATCGGCACGCCGCACTGCGTGGTGATCGATTTCCAGACTCTAGAGGACGACACCGTCACCGTGCGTGAGCGGGATACGACGGAGCAGCGGCGGGTGAAGGTTGAGGAGCTATAGATACTAGAGATGAAAAAATAAATTGGGTTTAAGGAGCGAAAATATTGGCAAAAAGTAGACCTGAGTTTGATAAAATTACATCGTTTGATGAGTTTAATAAATACTATTGGTATCGTGAGGAAATTTCACAGATTTGCAAGTCATTAGGATTAGAATATAGAGGTACAAAACAGGAACTCAATCACATTATTGAGCAGTACTTTAAGGGTAATCTGATTAAAAAGTCATCAATAAAAAATGAAAAGAAACGAGTAGAAACTATTACCTTAGATACTCCATTACTTGAATGCGGGTTTTCCTTTAATACACACTTTAGAGAATATTTCTCAATTTTAACAGATGTCTCACCATTTAAATTTAATGCTGATATGGCCACTGCTTGGAGAAAAGTAAAGAGAGAAAATGATTTGAGTTTTACCATTCAAGATATGCTCAAAGTTTATTATGGAAAATCAGACTATGCAAAGTACGACAATTCGGTTTGTCAGTGGAACCAATTCTTAAAGGATTTCTGTGCAGACGAAAATAGCCGCAACTATTCAAACAAATTAAAAGTAGCTTCTATTCTTTGGAAAGAAGTTAGAAATTCAAAAAATGAAAAAATTTATTCAAAGAATCTTTTGACTGAATATGCCGGTAAAATAAAAGAGTATCACAATTAGATAATCCCCAACGTGTTAACACCCAATGAATAGTTAATCATGGATATTGGAAAGACAGAATATACTGTAGGTGAAATGGTATCAGCCATCTGGCGTTCGGGTGTAGTATAATGACTCTCATGACAAAAATCACCAAAGGACATATCATTACGCAGAATTTAGATGGCACGGACCATCTGGATTGTTTGTATCGCATTTCGCTCAAAGCCTTGATTTATAACGACGCTGGGCACATTTTGGTTGTCAAAGAAATTGATCGGACGTATTGGGATTTGCCTGGTGGTGGTATGGATTTTGGCGAGACGATTGAGTCGTCACTGAAACGCGAGCTATATGAAGAAGTTGGCTACAAGGGCGATTTGCGTTATCAACTTTTTGACGCGTCGGACGAGATGTATATTGAGCGGATTGATGCTAATCAAATCTGTTTTTACTGTCGTGTTTGGCCAGAGAATTTTGATTTTATACCAGGTGAAGAGGGCGATGAAGTGGTGTTTATTGACCCAGAGGAATTACTGCTTCAGAAGAGCGAGGTTGATGCGCCAACTCGGGCATATAGAGCGCATATGAAATGGCAAGAAATCAGTGGCTGCATGAAATGATATAATTACTCCATGACGAAACCGTTTTTACTACTGCAATCGCGCCCTGAGGTTGAAGCATCGGATGATGAATATCAAGCATTTTTGAAATTTGGTGGGCTGGAGGCTAACCAATTGGTGCGGCTGAGGTTGGAACGTGGTGATCAGCCAGCGGTGAATTTGGATGATTATGCTGGGATCATCATGGGCGGCGGTCCGGCTAATTTCGCGTACGACGAAGCGCAAAAATCGCTCGAGCAGAAGCAATTTGAAAGCTATATTTTGCCATTGATACGTCGAATCATTGAGGTAGACGCGCCATTTTTGGGAGCTTGCTTGGGCGTTGGCGCGGTGGTAACAGCCATGGGTGGACAGATGAGCTTTGAGTATCCTGAGGCAGTTGGCGCGGTGGATATTTCTACAACGTCAGAAGGTGAACAGGATGATTTATGTAAAGATTTTCCATCGGTTTTCCGCGGCTTTGTCGGACATAAAGAGGGCGTAATTGACCCGCCAAGCGGTTGTACGGTGTTGGCTCGTTCAAGCACGTGCGTGCAGATGCTGCGCGCTGGCAACAATGTTTACGCCACACAATTTCACCCCGAACTTGATGCTGACGGCCTAGCATTACGCATCAATATTTATAAACACGCTGGCTATTTTGCTCCCGAAGAAGCCGACCTGTTGATAGCTAACGCCCAGCAAGAAGCTATCAGCTGGCCAGAGCTGGTGTTGCGGCGGTTTGTGAAACGATATCAGTAGAAGAGTAAAATGATAGGTCATTTTAGCTAACGTGCTATAATAACCATATGCATATTATTCTTGGTGGGACGAGTGGACTTGGCCTGGAGATGGCTAGGCAGCTCAGGAAAAATGGCAAGCGTGTGTTAGTGCTGGGGAAGACGCATAACGCTCAGGAGCACGGCGAGGGCTTCCCGCTGGATGTGTACTATCCCGAGCAGGTTGAAGCAGCTCCGGCACGGATTGAGCAGATTTTGGGCGGCGACGCCATTGAACAATTCGTCTGGGCAGCGGGCTATGGCTGGCGTGGTAATTTCGAGGATCAGCCTGACGCGCGCTCCATGGCTGAGGTGAACTTCGCTGGTGCGCTACCACTAGTACAGTGGGCGTGGCGCAAGATGGCCCGTCAACATCAGAAGTCAGTATTAACCATCATCGGTTCGACCAGTAGCGTCAAAGCTCGCGGGGACGAAGCGGTATATGTGGCGACCAAACACGCCCAGGCAGGACTGGCGCGCAGTTTGGGAATGCAGGCGGATGAACAGAAATTGCCAGTGAAAGTCGCGCTGTTTTTGCCTGGCGCCATGAAAACGCCGTTTTGGAATGGCCGAGAGCTACCAGTTGATTATTTGTTCTTCAATGACCCAGCCAAAGTGGCTGCGCACATCATTAACGCGGTTAATCACCAGCAGCAACCATTCCTCGAATGGGCGCTACCAAAGGGTACGTTGACGTAAGTTTTTTTCGTGATATAGTCAAGCTATGGAACTGATGGGTATAAACATTGTCGTCATTGGCGGCGGCACGGGTAGTTTTACATTACTGAGTGGATTAAAAAATTATACACACAACATCACTGCCTTGGTCAACATGGTAGACGACGGTGGATCAACGGGGCAGCTGAGAGATGAATTGGGAGTTTTGCCAGCTGGCGATGTCAGGCAGTGCTTGGTGGCGCTGAGCACTTCGCCAAAGGTGAGAGACCTATTCAACTACCGCTTTGATGAAGGTAGTATGAAAGGCCACGCGTTCGGCAATCTATTCATGGCAGCCCTAGAAAAAATGACCGGTAATTTTACCGAAGCTGTCAAAGTTGCCGGAGAAGTGCTCAATATTCGAGGACGAGTAGAGCCCATCACATTTGACAATATAACGCTTGTTACGCGGCTGGCTGACGGTACGGTTGTGAGAGGTCAACATGAGGCTGAATCATTGATCATTCCCGTTGGCGAGCGTCCATGGTTGGACTTGGAGCCGATTGCTCGCATCAATCCGCAGGCACGGCAGGCGATATTGAATGCGGATTTGGTGGTGATTGCGCCGGGGTTGTTGTACGGTAGCCTGGCGCCGGCCCTGTTGGTTAGTGGTGTAACGCGCGCCCTCGCTGAAACCAAGGCTAAAAAGGTGTATGTTTGTAACCTGGTGAACAAGCCTGGTCAGACTGATGAGTTTACGGTTGCGGATTATGCCAGTGAAATTGAACGGTTTGCAGGTGTCAAATTGGACCATGTATTGTACAACAACCATCGTCCGTCGCAGGAATTGATTGATCGGTACGCTAAAGATGGCGAACTACTGGTTGAGTGGAACAAAGAAGAGCTAAAAAAGAAGCATTTTTACGCCTCAGGCAAGCGATTGATCGCTGATGAGGTTTGGGAAAATACTAACGCTGCTAGCGACCCGTTGGCGGCACAGCGTAGTTTGATTCGACACGATGCTGACAGAGTGGCGCGTGAGTTGATGCGAATTTATTTTGCCTAGATGAATTAAAGCAGCGACTGGAGGCACTATACTTGCAAAATATTATATTTTGTGATATAGTGTAATCTGTTAACAATGACGGACAATACACAAAATTCA
>CAJPSL010000029.1 GCA_905373315.1 Candidatus Saccharimonadota bacterium | reverse complement strand
GCGCATATTGCTCAGTTCCAGACGGACCAAGATAGTATCATTTACAACAAGAATAATCAGTTCAGCCAGCAGATCGCTGCCAAGTCGCCGGCGCGCCAGTTATCATATCCGATTGATTTATCAGTGGAAATGCAGCACGCGCTCAAATTGCCAGGCACGCACAATCAAGAGAATGCCAGTGCGGCAGTGTTGGTGGCTAAGACGGTGATGCCGGAGTTGTCAGATGACGTGATTTGTCAGGGGCTTGCCGGTTTTACGGGCTTGCCGCATCGGCTCAAATTTGTGGCAGAAAAACGAGGAGTTAAGTTTTATGATGATAGCATCTCGACGACGCCAGGCAGTGCGGTGGCTGCATTGCGGTCATTTCAGCAGCCAAAGGTGATGCTCCTTGGTGGAGCAGACAAAGGCGGTGATTACACGGAGTTGGCCGAGGAATTAGCACGCTCACAGTCGCTGAGAGGTGTTATTGTCAGTGGTGGCAATGCTGATAATATTGCAAAAGCGTTGCAAAAAGCTGGTTTACCAGATGCGACAATAGTGCAAAAGGGTGTGATACCGATGACCGAAGTTGTGTGGCATGCCCTCGATATTGCCCAGCCAGGAGATGTTGTAATTTTGAGTCCAGCTGCCGCCAGCTTTGACCAGTACGCAAACTACACAGCCCGTGGCGAAGCCTTTGTTGAGGCTGTCGCGGAGTTATAAGACACGGATCTGATGGTATAATGGGTTCTATGCAGCCATTGAAAAAACGGGTCCAATCTCTTCGCAGCGACGTCATGCAGGCTAAACAAGCATTGCAGTTTGATGCGCTTGCCGAAGAATTGGCGGTACTAGAAGAGCAATTGAACCAGCCCGAAATTTGGAATAATCCTGACCACGCTCAGTCGGTCGCCAAAAAGGTAGCTGCGTTGCGTCAAACGGTGCAGCCGTGGCAGGTGCTAGGTGTTCAGTTGGATGATTTGCTGGAGCTGATGGAACTGGGGGATGATGATTTATTGGATGAGTTCACTAAGCAAATAGATGCCTTGGAGGCGGAATTCTCGGCCCGCAAAACAGACCTGCTATTTAGCGGGAAATATGATGGCCGTGAGGCGGTGGTGCGTATTTCGGCAGGTGTTGGTGGCTTGGATGCCCAAGATTTTGCGCAGATGCTGGAGCGTATGTATTTGCGGTGGGCGGAACGATCTGGCATGAAAACTGATGTTTTGGAACGGTCTGCGAATGATGATGGTGGTTTGAAGACGGTTGTGCTGGAGATATCAGGGCCGTTTGCGTATGGTAAATTACGCTCAGAAAATGGTGTGCATCGCTTGGTGCGGCTCAGCCCGTTTAATGCTGATAATTTGCGCCAGACTAGCTTTGCACTGGTTGAGGTACTGCCAAAAATTGATACGCCAGACGAAGTGGACATTGACCCGAGTGATCTAAAAATAGACGTTTACCGCAGTGGTGGCAAGGGCGGACAGGGAGTGAATACGACTGACTCAGCAGTTCGTGTCACGCACGTGCCAACAGGAATTGTAGTGGCGATTCAAAATGAGCGCAGTCAGATTCAAAACAAAGAAACTGCGTTGAAAATTTTGCGCTCCAAGCTGTTGGCGATGCAGCTCGAGCAGCACGCGGACAGCTTGTCAGATCTCAGGGCTGGTGAATCGGCCAACTGGGGCAGTCAAATACGAAATTATGTGTTGCATCCGTACACCCTGGTTAAAGATACTCGGACCAAACATGAAGACCGAGATACGCAGGGTGTGCTAGACGGTAAAATTGATGATTTTATGACGGCATTTCTTAGTCAACATGCGTCGAAAGACGAATAATATTTAGCTACCAAATATCCTTGACTTTTTAGCAATCAAGTGCTATCATTTGAATATGAAGGTGTTGGATTTTCAAAAGGTTCAGGAAATTGATTCTCATATTCAAGATTTGTTGAGTGAGTTGAGTACGCTTTACCGAGAGCGCAATGAGATTTTTTCTGGCGCAGACAAGGAGACCAAAGCAAAGAAGAATCGTCGTATTGCAAAGCAGTCAACGAACACTTTGGAAAACCTGGATTTTTCGACATTTGACTTGAGCCTCAAAGACTAGGCGAAAACAGAAGCATTATATTCGCGCTTTTTGATAAAAAGTGTTACACTAGTACAGTATGATTCTGTTGGATAGGGTTACAAAGAGTTACACCAAAACAGGCAAGCCTGCCATCAATCGCGTCAGCGTGCATGTGAAGGCTGGGGAGTTTGTCATCTTGGTTGGTACGAGCGGTGCTGGTAAATCAACATTGTTGAAATTATTAACGCGTGAAGAAAAGCCTTCAAGTGGCAAGATTGTCGTCGGTGGTATTGATTATGACACGCTCAAAGACAAGCACATTCCGTTATTGCGCCGAAAAATTGGCGTCGTCTTTCAGGACTTTAAGCTTTTGCCAAACCGAACGGTGTTTGAAAATGTGGCCTTTGCACTGGAGATTGCTGGGATGACCAACCGTGAGATCAAGTCGACCGTGCCAAAAGTCATTGAACTAGTCGGACTTAAAGGCAAAGAAAAGAACTTCCCACATCAGCTATCTGGTGGTGAGCGTCAGCGAGTGGCGATCGCCAGAGCAGTGGTACGCCAGCCGAAGATTTTGATCGCTGATGAGCCGACGGGTAACCTTGACCCTAAGCACAGCTGGGATATCGTGCGGCTGCTGGAAAAGATTAACAAATACGGCACCACGGTGCTGCTGACGACGCATAATGTTGATATTGTGAATAAGTTGAAACGACGGGTGATTACCATCGATCACGGTAAAATTACGTCTGACCAGGCGAGAGGAACATATAAGCAATAATGGCCAAGAAAAAGACAAACGCAAACGTAAAAGCGATGCAGCGCAACAAAATGAAGCAGCGGCGGACGTTAGCTTTTGTTCGTATGCTGCGCTATGGTGTCAATAATTTTAGCCGTAATGCTTGGTTGACAGTCGCAGCGACGGCGGTTATGAGCGTGACTTTGCTGATTATCTTTGTGACTGTGGCGGCACAGCGTATCTTGGTAAATACAACGGAGACCATCACTCAAAAGGCAAATATTTCAATTTATCTCAAGGGATCTGTCTCTGAAAAAACTGTTAACGAATTGACAGATAAGATTAAAAAATTGGACAACGTAACAGGGGTAACGTACATTTCTGCGGAGCAGGCACGCCACGAACAGGCTCAGCGTTACAAAGACAACGTAGAAGCGCTGGAAGCTATTCGTGAAGCAAGCAATGAGCTACCGGCGACATTGCAGGTTTCGGTGAAAGACCTGAACAATTATTCTTCGCTGAAGCATTTCGTTAGTTCTGATGAAACCTATCTTGCCAACAAAGACCAGCGTCGACAACCGTCATTCACCGGTGATCGCCGCCAGGCCATTGAAACAATTGGTGGTTGGGTGCGTGTGGCGAGCATCGGTGGGTCAATTGCAACGGTTGTGTTTGTGCTGATTTCCTCACTAGTGGTGTTTAACACTATCCGCATGGCCATCTTCAACCGTAAGAGCGAGATCCAGATGATGAAGCTCATCGGTGCTGAGCGCAGTTTCATCCGCGGACCGTTTGTGGTTGAGGCGATTATGTATGGATTTATCGCTGCGGTGATCGCTACGGCGGGGGGTTATGGACTGTTGGCGTTTGCCAAGGAGCCGATGCGTAAATGGTTGCCAATTGATACGTTACTTCAGGATCTGACACCGTATGTTGGGCTGGTGCTACTGGCTATGATCGTCATTGGTGGGCTGATTGGTACAATTTCGTCATGGGTTGCGACCCATAAATACCTCAAGATTTAAGTCACATAAAACTTGGTTGACATGTGGATAGTGCTTATGCTATTATGATATATAGTATGAAGCAACGGTCCACCACACCAGTTTCGCACAAACAAGCCACCAAAGTAGCCTTGGTGGTGATGGCTGCCGTCGTTGCCGGAGCAGGGATTTTTCAGACTGCTGGCACGGTTTTTGCGCGAGATTATGAGGCAGAAATTAGAGCTAAACAACAAGAAGCCAATAACTACAATTCGCAGGCGGCTCGCTTGGGTGAGATGGCGGCGACTCTGGAAGAGGAATTGAACCGTTTGACCGCGCAGGTGAACGCGTTGCAATCTCAAATCATTGAAAGCCAAAATAAGATTGACTCCCTGAAGGAAGAGATCAAAAATAACGAAGCGGCTATCAACAGGAACCGTAAGACAATGGGTCAGATCTTGTCTGACATGTATGTTGACGATCAGATTTCTCCGCTGGAAATGCTGGCTAGCTCAGAGAACATCGGTGATTTTATCGACAAGCAAGAACAGCGCAGTAGTTTGCAGGGCTCACTGAATGACAAAATCAAGGAAATCAAGCGTCTGCAAAAGAAGTTGCAGGACAATAAGGCGGCCGTTGAGCGTACACTGAAGGACCAGGAAACTCAAAAGGCTCAAATGGCCGCCAAACAGGCTGAGCAGGCGAAATTGGTGAATGATACAAAGAATGACCAGGCAGCTTACTCATCTTTGGCATCACAGCGTAATAGCGAAATTGCGAAATTGCGTGAGCAGCAGGCTGCAGAAAACTTGCGTAGTTTGCCACGAGGTAGCGTGCCATCTGGTACGCCTGGTGGTGGTGGCTACCCAGGTGCTTGGGCAAATGCGCCGTTGGATGCCTATGTCGACCCATGGGGGTTGTATACCCGTCAGTGTGTGAGCTACGTTGCTTGGAAGGTTCACAGTACTGGTCGCTATGTGCCGCATTTCGGCGGGGCTGGTAACGCTAACCAGTGGCCATCAACCACAGCTCGTCATGGTATTTCGAACGGCAGCACCCCACGAGCAGGGGCAGCAGCGGTGATAATGGGTGGTGCATATGGTCACGTGATGTATGTTGAGTCGGTAAACGGCGACGGCACTATTACGGTTAGTGACTATAACTTGGGCTGGGATGGTCTGTACCGCAATTATAAGCGCTCATCGTCTGGACTTGTCTACATCTACTTCTAAGATTTGATGCCGCTCATGCTATAATGGTTCTATGAGCAAGGAGAAAACACGAAACGCTCAGCTGTTTGCGTGGGCGGTAGTTATAGCAGTGGTTAGTTTTATCGCGGGTGCGCGGTCGGATCAGATATTTGCGGCGATTGCACCAAAGCTTGGTGTGCGCTATAGCGCCGAGCGGCTTGATACGGAGCGGATTCAAGAGACGTATCGACAACTGAAAGCACAGTACGATGGAAATCTGGACACCGATAAATTGATCAATGGCGCGAGTCGCGGTCTGGTGGCGGCTACTGGCGATCCGTACACGACATTCATGGACGCTGAGGAAGCCAAAGAATTTGAGAAGAGTCTGAATGGTAATATTGGTGGTGGCATCGGCGCGGAGATTGGTTTGAGAAATAATCGGCCGACAGTCGTCAGGGTGCTACGAAATAGTCCAGCGGAGGAAGCTCAAGTGAAGGCTGGTGATATCATCATTGCTGTAAATGGCAACTCAGTGGCGGATGCTACTACCGAACAGGTAGTGGAAAAGATACGCGGGGAAGTGAACACTATAGTGAAGCTACAAGTACTTCGTAATTATCAGCGGCTAGAAATGTCGATGACGCGTAAGCAAATCACTGCACCAGCCGTGGAGCATGATATTGTTGATGGCGTTGGTATCTTGAAAGTGTACCGATTTGGTGAAGAAACTGGTGCGTTGGCGCGTGCAGCGGCCGAAGCTTTCAAGCAAAACAATGTCCAGAAGGTTATTTTGGATCTTCGCAGCAACCCTGGTGGAACAGTAACGGCGGCTCAGGCGCTGGCTGGACTGTGGCTGGATAACCAAGACATCATGACGGAGCGGCGTGGCGACAAGGTTGTTAAAACAGTCAAATCAACAGGCAAGCCACTACTACAAGACATCAAAACGGTGGTGTTGATCGATAGGTCGAGTGCCAGTGCCAGTGAAATAGTAGCGGGTGCACTGCAAGAATACGGCAAGGCAAAATTCATATCATTAGCGGTCAAACCCACCTTCTCGTCTGGCTCAATACCTGT
>CAJPSL010000028.1 GCA_905373315.1 Candidatus Saccharimonadota bacterium | reverse complement strand
CAGTCTATATGGTCCCTCAAGTCTGGATGTCGCCTCAAAAAACACTGTTGTTGTTCCATAATTTCTGTGCCACTACTTGTCCAGTCGTCCAGCATGATGATATCAACGTTTTCTTTGGATACGTTTGCCAATTCATGCTCATCTATCAACAGCCTACCAACGTACTGGCTCAACTCATCATCAGAAAACTCCCCCATGATCAATTCCATGAAATATTCGTCACTTTTTATTTTTCCTTGTGGGGCGGCATAGTCAGCACGTTCCATATTATTAATTTCGCCCAGCATAACAAACAATGTTTTATCAGGATGCGCGTCCAGCCTATGCTTCCAATACGTCGCGATTCCGTGCGCCGCCTCCATGAGCTCTGGCTCACCAACATAGTTGAGATGATTCCGGATTTTAGACAATCGTGAGGTACGCGCCAAATCATCACTTCGCGCACACAACCCAGAAAACAATGCTGAAATTGTCTGCTGTTCCGTCTGTACTGAAAAGTCTTCTCGGGTCAAGGCATCAACCTCACGCGAAAGCAACGCCCGACTACCGATCACACTGTGCACATCGTTTTCCCTGTCACGTTCTCTGTTGCCCACCAACTCCGTCAACGTAGGTGCTCGCTTCACGCAGTGGTCTATTTCCATCCGATGTGATATCTCTTCTGAAGACACCTCTTCAAACGGCTCGAGTGGATGAACTGAAACAGAACCCTGCTCATACAGATTGTACATCACCTGATTTTGGTCATATACAGGCTCTCTGCCCGGACTGGCTTGCCCGACTCTGCGCAGTCGCGCGGGGATCATATTTTGAAGCTTAACCATGTTGCGCATATTATACACACAAATGCTACTATTGTCAATATACGTCATGGGGTTTCTGTGCTATAATATGGCTTATATGGCACACATTGCATTACACTTAGACGACCTAGTCGCCGAGAGGCAAGTCTTGGCAGATTTTTTAGCGCAACCTACCGCATATAGCGATCCAGAGTTTACCATAAAAAACAAACGGTTTTCGGAGCTGGAAACCTTGATAGCAAAGGCCGAGGAGCGCCAGCAACTGACAAAAAACTTGGAAGAAGCACGACAGCTGGCGACTGGCGGTGACGAAATTGCGGAACTAGCAAAAGCCGAAATCACTGAAACTGAAGCGCGTCTGGCAGAGCTGGAAGAAGAATTATTCATTCTACTGACACCAAAAGATCCAAACGACGAGAAAAACATCATCATAGAAATCCGTGCTGGCGCTGGTGGCGACGAAGCGTCACTATTTGCGGCGGAACTGTACCGCATGTATCTACGCTGGTGCGAAGCAAATGGCTATAAAACTGAGCTCATCAGCGAATCTGCCAACGACTCAGGCGGGTATAAAGAAGTCATTTTCATGGTCAAGGGCGACGCGCCATACGCCAAATTGAAATTTGAAGGTGGTGTCCACCGCGTCCAACGCGTGCCAGTCACCGAAAGCCAAGGCCGCGTCCACACCTCCACCGTCACCGTAGCGGTGTTACCAGAGGCTGAAGAGGCTGACGTCGAGCTAGATGCAAATGACCTCCGTGTTGACGTATTCCGCTCAGGCGGACATGGTGGACAGAGCGTCAACACCACTGACTCGGCAGTACGTATCACTCACCTACCAACCGGCATCGTCGTGACCAACCAAGACGAGAAATCACAGATCAAGAACCGCGAAAAAGCCATGAGCGTGCTGCGTTCGCGCTTACTACAGATGAAAATTGACGAAGAAAATGCCAAATTAAGTGCTGAGCGGCGATCACTCGTTGGCACTGGCGACCGCTCCGAAAAAATCCGCACCTACAACTTCCCGCAAGACCGCATCACCGACCACCGCATTCACTACAGCCGCAGCAATATCCCCGCGGCGATGAACGGGGACATTGACGATTTGATTGAGCAACTGCAGCGGTATGAGCGAGAGCTAAAAGCAAAGAATGCTGAAGCTTAACAAAAAACTCTATTCCGTGATATCGCGCTTGATGTCATCGTATCGTTTACTATATTCCCCCATGTTGACACGATGCATGGAATCAGGCAGTACAGCAACCATTGCACCGCCACCTTTAGTAGCTACCTCTGCACGATCCATGAAATCATCGACTATTTCGCTAATCTTAAACTTTCTAAGTCCTCTTTTACTGATCACCCCTTGTTCGACTAATCGTTTATACTCAACATACTCTCGCTCAACCCCTTTGACAGCAAGCAGTTCAACCTCCTCTGGATCTGTCGTTGCATAATACGACAGACCAAGTTGGCCAGCGGCTTGCTCCCTGGCGCGCACTTCATCATCATTTTTTGCTATATATACCGAGGTCCAAGGATGAGACGCAAATGATGACGCCAATTCATCAACAGGTATAGTATCAATACGCCTCGTGAACACATGTGGTAACCATTTACCATGTTCCGCAGCCTTACGAGCGCGCTTTTCTCCTGGATCATGATAGTACCCTTTCAGGTGTGCTCCCAGTAACGCCGCAGCCACGGTATTATTTGCAACCACCGCAGAGAGCACACTATTTTTCATCTCTTCAGAGTTAAAATACATACCGCACGCATAAGCAAGAGCGCCCAAAGCATGAATTATAATGGCCTGCTTACGTAATCGTTCTTTAGATATTGAACTTCCCAGTGTGTATAACAAATTTTTCTTCTGGAAGTCAATTTCCCCATCTATCGCATCCTTGACGTGGCACAGCTCATGCCGTAGCGTAGCCTCAGAGTCAGAGTCGTAATCAATCCCGATAACAACATCAAGTCCTCCCTCGCCATCATCACTTACATACCCTAATTCATCACTCCCCAGATACAAAGAATTTTCTGCACCAGTGATGATTAGTGACAAATCGCCCCAACACTGCTCCGGTATTTCAGCATACTCAAGATATTTTTTTATTCGTTCTTCAGAAAGGTCAACAACTTCACCGGGCACTAGCTCAGCACCTAACTTACGATCAAGCTGAATCTTTGGAAAATCATGATCAACGGTCACAATACCTTCACAAGAAGGAAAATCTACTTCCAATTTGTTCACGCGCTTATTCATACATACCAACTCTTCCCGTGTCGTCTAGTAGCTACGTTGATTATGAAATTTCTCTTCAATGGTGTATAATTTAGCATATAATGCAAGAAAAGTCAACCATAACATCCTGGTTAGCAACCGCCACCAATACATTAAAGCAAGCCGATATCGCATCAGCCCGATTAGACGCGGAGCTCATTTTAGCTAATACTTTGCGCAAAAACCGAATATACCTTCATGCGCATCTAGATGAAGAGATTGATCCGCGGCGCGTTGATATCGCCGAAGCACGACTTAGCCTGCGTCTCGACCGCGTACCGCTGGCGTATATTTTGGGCGAAAAAGAGTTTTACGGACGGAATTTTAGTGTATCGCCCAGCGTACTAGTCCCGCGTCCTGAATCAGAAGAAATGATCAATCTACTACTAAAGCTGGCGCCACAAGACGACCAACCAAGGACGCTCATCGATATAGGAACTGGCTCTGGATGCTTGGGAATCACTGCGGCGCTCGAGTTGCCAGACAACTGGCATGTTGTTTTGTCAGATATTAGCCCTAAAGCACTCCTAGTGGCAGAAAAGAATGCCAAGAAATTGGGTGCTAAAATCTTTACGCAAAAACAATCCTTACTACTCGGCCAATTTGAAAAGCTCGACTGCATCTTAGCGAATTTACCATATGTCGACAAGGATTGGAAGAACACCTCCCCAGAGCTCCGTCACGAGCCGTCAGAAGCCCTGTATGCCAGCGAAGGAGGACTTAAGCTAATCCGAGAGCTCATTCAGCAAGCACCCAAGCATATGACCGACCAAGGACTGCTATTCATCGAGGCAGACGAGGAACAACACCAGACGATCGTAGCCTTTGGTGATCAAAATGGCTTTTTACACTTGGAAACCAGCGGATTGATCGTGGTGCTACGACTTGTAGGCACCGAGCGTTAACCTCAGTTTCTGCTCTCTGTTATCTCTGATAACCGTCAGCTCGATAGTTTCGCCTGGCAGATATTCGCCAATCAAGCTTGTCAAACCACCATGTTCGCCAATAGTTTTATCATTAACTTTGGTGATAACATCACCAGATTTGATCCCGGCCTTGTCTGCTGGACCACCCTGCTGTACCAGTTGCCCAGAAACACCACCGACAAAAGCGCCATTTTTGACCGACAGTTTATTTGCGGCCCGCGTTTCTGGCGTCACCTCTAGGTAACGTATGCCGATGTATGATTTATTGATCTCGCCCTTTTCCAGAACGCTGCGGATCAGTCCTTTGGCTGCGCCTATCGGGATAGCAAAGCCAATACTCTGGGCATCCTCGACGATGGCGGTATTAATGCCGATGACTTGACCAGCCATATTTAACAGCGGACCACCTGAGTTGCCTGGATTGATGGCAGCATCAGTCTGCAGAAGGTCTGTCAATGATTCAGGCTTCTGATCTTGATCGTCATCGCTACCTGATGAAGCCTGGAGCGGGCGCCCCTTGCCTGAGATGATACCACTAGTGACGGTGTTTTGGAATTTACCAAGTGAATTGCCGATGGCAATGACTTTCTGACCAACGCGGACAGTGCTTGAGTCGCCAATAGTCGCTGGCGACAGGTTGTCGACACCGCTAATCTTCAAGAACGCGATATCGTTCAGTGGATCAACCCCCACTAGCTTGACGTTAGTGTGGCGGTCGCCCGAACCAGTGATGATTTGGAAGGACCGTCCACCATTTACTACGTGCTTATTCGTCAAAATATAGCCATCTTTACTAATGATCACGCCAGTTCCAGCGTTCTCCTGTGACCTAAAACCATTATTTTTTACGGTGATGATCGATACGACGCTCGGCGATACCTGATTGACAATTTTTGAAACATTGGATTCTTCAGCGGTCACTGTCAGATTACCATCAACTGCTGGACCATGTGTACTAGCGAGCTTTGGCCGCAACACCGTCAGTAGCAACACACCGCCAATCGTAATCATCAACAAAAATAGCGCTGCTATGGCAACCCAGATAGCCATCATTTGTCGCCGCGACAGTGTAATCACCTGCGCGCTGTTATTTGGCTGTTCTATCCCCACCTCTGTCATCTATCAAATCCTCGTTACCGTGTTGAAAAATAGTAGTATAACGCCTATCACCGCCACGGAAAACAAAATTGGCGGCATGATTTCACTCCGTACGACCGCGCCGTTTTTCTTCCATGACCGATAGACCCGCTCGCCCAAGAAAGATATCAACAGCAAAATAATGGTTACTTGCGGAAGTTTAATCATGGTGAGTCCTGGTATAGCGTACGCAAATGTCCAATAGTACGCTAGCCAACCAATCTCCGCAAACATAATTCCCCAGATGGAGCTCAGCAGAACTGTTTGATCTTCTTTGTAACTGACCAAAAAGTGCCGAGCGGCGCTATAGCCAATGACCATTGAGCCAGCAACAACTGCAATGTCTGGCAACAAATAGCCAATGGAGAACAACGCTACCGTACCAAATAAAATGGCGATGGCCGACTGCAACATCATTTGCCAGCGCTTTGACATCGGTTTGATGATCACAAGCCAAATGATATAAAAGGCAGTGAAAGCAATTTGCACGGCGATATTCCCCACAGACAGGTATAGCAATGCCACCACACTCAATCCGACGATCAAGTCCACCAGGTTAGACTGGATATTCGTCCACCAAAAACGTGGCCTCACCGCCAATACACGCCACTTGCTCAAAATAACCAATACTACCGCAGCTACTGGCGATTGGACCATGAGCGTAATACCAAATAATACCAAAGCTAAGCTGATGTTCAACAGATGGTACACCACCTCACTAAAAAATGACTTGCGTTTAACGGTTCGCAGTAGCTCCATATCTCTTGATTATATCACACTATACAGGCTATACTAAATAGGATGGATGCAACTTTTCTTGATAGACACCCAAAGATTCGTGACAGTTTGGGGCTCATCGTTTTTGTTGTTGGCGTGGTGGTCGGCACACTATTGATTAATACCTTTATTTTTCGTAATTTTACTGTTCAAGGCGCCAGTATGGAACCGACCATGCACACAGGTGATCGTTTGATTGTCAATCGACTACCAGTGACAGCGGCACAAATCAAAAACAAGCGATACGTCCCTGAGCGGGGCCAAACCATTG
>CAJPSL010000027.1 GCA_905373315.1 Candidatus Saccharimonadota bacterium | reverse complement strand
AAGTCTGTGACATCAAGACCAAGCAGATCATCAGCGTCTGGACTAAGGACCAAAAGAACGAGGGATACGCATCAGTGGACAGCGACGCATGTAAGCCAAGCACTCCTCCGACTACCCCTCCTGCTCCTAAACAACCTACCCCACCAGCTCCAACGACAACTGAGTTGCCACGAACTGGTACGACTGACGCGCTCCTTTCAATCTTTGGTCTCGGCTCACTTGCTGCTTCTGCCGTTGCCTACATCGTAAGCCGCCGCCAATAATTTGAGCGCTTACTAACACTAAAAGCACCCGGACAACTCGGGTGCTTTTTTGTGGGCTAGAGTTCTATACTGACTGGACAGTGATCGGAACCCAGTTGTTCAGGGTGGATGTGTGCTTGTTTGATGGACGGTGCTAGTTCTTGGCTAGCTAGCCAGTAGTCGATACGCCAACCAACGTTTCGGGCTCTGGCATTTGCCCAGTGAGTCCACCAAGTGTAAGCATCTGTTGCGGTTGGATGGTGTGCGCGAAACACATCGACAAAACCAGCGTCCAGATACGCTTGAAAACCTGCTCGCTCTTCGTCGGTAAAGCCGTGTTTGCCGACGTTGTCTTTCGGCCTGGCAAGGTCGATATCTTGATGGGCCACGTTCATGTCGCCACAGTACAGTACTGGCTTGGCGGCGCCGTAACGTCCCTGCTCCAGTCCTTTGAGGTATTCCAGACAAGCTGGGTCCCATTGGTCATGGCGCAGGCTGAGGCGACTGAGATCGCCTTTGGAGTTTGGTGTATAGCACGTAACCAGCCAAAACCCATCAAATTCAGCAGCGATGATACGTCCTTCGTCGTTAGGATCGCCGTATCCGTCAGCAGCGAGATGGTATTTGTTGGCGATGTCTGCTGGGAAACCATCAAGATAGTTCAGGGCCGGTTGCTTTGAAAATATGGCGGTGCCAGAATAGCCTTTTTTGGCTGCCGAATAGAAATGCTCGTGAAATTGTGGCAGATCTAACTCGACTTGCCCGCGTTGGGCTTTGGTTTCTTGCAAACAAATAATATCCGGGTCGTAGGTTTCGATGAACGTGGTAAATTCACCTTTGTTCAGGACTGCGCGGATGCCGTTGACGTTCCAGGAAAATAACTTCATGTGGCTATTGTAGCGGGTTTTGTGAGCCGCGTATAGGCTTGATATGGCGGAGTTTGTGCAAGAAGCGGCATAACTTGTTACAATGAACCTATGCATAGCAGAATTCTTCTCAAGCTTTCAGGCGAACAATTACAAGGACAATACGCTGGTGGATTTGATCATGCGAGGGCGCGGTGGATCGCCGAACAAATCAAGCCAGCGGTGGCGAGCGGAACGCAAGTCGTTATCATGGTTGGTGGTGGCAATTATGTGCGTGGGGCGCAAATTGCTGGCGGCGGTATCGGTGACGTGACGGCACACAACGCAGGTATGCTGGCGACGCTGATCAACGCCATTACGCTGGCTGATGTCTTCAATGATGATGGTTTGGCAACGCGTGCTCTGTCGACAGTGGAAGTGAACCAATTTGTCGATCAATATACCTACCGACGAGCGGTCAGTCACTTGGAAAAAGGTCGTGTGGTGGTGGTTGGCTGCGGCACTGGAAGGCCGTTTTTGACCACTGACACGGCAGCCGTCAATTTGGCACTAGAGATGAAATGCGACGTAGTGATTAAAGCCACCAAGGTTGATGGCGTATACGACAAGGACCCGGTCCAGTTTGCTGACGCTGTCAAATTTGACCAATTGACCTATGACGAAGTTTTGGCAAATCCAGATATTGGCGTGATGGATAAAGCAGCTATTGGCTTGGCTGCTGAAGAGAAAAAGCCAATGATTATCTGCGACTTGCTGAGTGACGGCAATATCGTGCGTGCTGCCAGGGGCGAAGCGGTTGGGACGCGACTTGTGGTATAATAGGTAGTATGACACGCAAGACTCGACTGAACGTCGATATGATTTCCGAGAGTGAGTTTACTGTCCAAGGCCATGGTGTTCACACTGCTTTTGTAGAGATGACAAATGCGCTTAAGGCGAGAAAAGACACGTCTGTCGTGGTCAATCAAGCCCGCTCTGATGCAGATATTGTCCATGCCCAGACCATCGGTCTGTATTCAATGTGGATGCTCAAACGTTCACGTGGCAAAAAAATTATCTCTGGTCACGTCATCCCTGCCTCTTTGGTTGGGAGTATCAAAGGCATGGGTAGAATGCAATGGCTAGTGCGAGCATATATGCGCTGGGTATATAACCAGGCTGATTTGGTGTTGGCCTGCTCTAACATGGTCAAAGAAACCATGACTGGTCCGATGAAGCTGAAAACACGTGTGGAGGTGCTGTACAATACGGTCGACATGAGCCGCTATGCGTCCACTGCAAAAACCAAACAAGCTGCTCGTAAAAAGCTGAAACTGAAGCCGTCAGACTTTGTGGTGGTTGGTAATGGACAGGTTCAGCCGCGTAAGCGTCTGGACACATTTTTTGAAACGGCACGATCCCTGCCCGAGGTAACGTTCATTTGGGTGGGCGGCATTCCTTTCAAACATTTGGGTGCAGAATATGGCAAAATGCAAGACCTGATAGCATCAGCTCCCAAAAATGTGATCATCACGGGTGTGATTGATCATGCAGACGTCATGACCTATTTACATGCAGCTGATGCGTTCTTTTTGCCTGCTGAGCAGGAAAATCATCCGATGTGTGTCCTGGAAGCTGCGGGCGCTGGACTACCAATCATCTTGAGAGATATCCATGAATACGATGATACATTCCGCCCAGATGCTCAGTTTATCTCCTCGGCTCAAGATGCTGTTCAGGCGATAGACAAACTGCAAAATGACGCCAAATGGTATAAACAACAAGTTGCTGCAGCTGGGCGAATCGCCAAACGGTTTGATAGTCGAGCTGGCGGTGAGCGATTAGTAAAATTTTACAGGAGCGTAGTAGAATCATGAGAATTGGACTGTTTACTGATACCTATCGACCATCAATCAATGGCATCGTTTTTGTGGTTGAATCGCTCAAGCGAGAGCTGGAAAACCTAGGACATGAGGTCTACGTATTTTGCCCTGCCAAGTCGATGAGTCCGTCCAAGCAAGCCGAATTGCTCAACGAAGATGCTGATTCGCGCATCATTCGCTTCCCGTCGATCAAGGGTGCGTTTTTTGATGATTATGACACGTCGGTATTCTTTCCGCCGGCAGTACAGCGTCGCATCAAAGAGATGGAACTCGATATGGTGCATGTGTTTACGCCATCACAAATTGGTTTGGTTGGTGTGAAGGCTGCTAAAAAGAATAACATTCCGCTGGTGATTCAGCACTGTACTGACATCTATGAGTTCGTCGATCACTATCCAGCAGTGCTGCCCGGTGCTTTGGCGCTGGCGGGAATTGTCTTCCCGATGTCGGTGAGGCTGCGCGGTCATGACTTGCTGGAAATCGCCAAATTGTACAAACCACGAGCTGGTGTTACCAAGTGGAACAAAGACATCATTGAGAGCGTCATCACCATTTTGTATAGCAAAGCAGACGCGGTCATTGCCTTGTGCCGAAAGAGCTGCAAGCAGCTGAAATCTTGGCAGTACGATGATTATCAATACGAATTGGTGCTGATGCCAAATGGCGTAAATGCGCTGCCTCGTCCAACAAAAACTGAGGTGAAAGCATTTCGTGAGCAGTGGAACTTGGCGGAAGATGACGAAATCTTTGGATTTGTTGGTCGGTTGGGTGAAGAAAAGAATTTGCCGCTGCTGATCAAATCGTTTGAACGGCACATCGCCAAGAAACGCCCCAAAGCGAAGCTGCTGTTTGTTGGTGATTTTGAGTACCGAAAGACATTGGAGGAAATGGCTGCCGCAACCAAATATGCTGACAGAATTATTTTCACTGGCGCCATGCCACGCGAAAAGCTCGGTCTGGCGTACTCGGTGCTGGACGTATTTGCCTTTCCGTCACTGAAAGACACGCAGGGCTGGGTACTGCATGAGGCGGCTCATGCAGGACTGCCGATCGTGCTGGTAGATAAAGAGCTGTCAGAAGTGGTCCAAGACGGCGTGAATGGTTTCATCGCGAATGATAATCCGACCAGCTTTGGGCGAGCAATTATTACCCTACTAGAGGATGCCAATAAGCGTCAAGAATTTGGGGCTATCAGTAAAAAATTGGCGGCCAAATTTACTGAAAATCGCCAAGTGAAGAAGCTGGAAAAATTATACCAAGAGCTTATCGACCAGAAAGCTGCCGACGCGTCTCGCGATCCTGATCACGACGCTTGATGGTCTCGCGTTTGTCGTAACGCTTTTTACCCCGCCCCAGTGCGATGACAATTTTAATGAAGCGGCCATTGGTTAATAATTTGGTCGGGACGATGGTAAGCCCCTGTTGTTTGGCAGCAGCAAATCGATCAATTTGTTTACGGCTAGCTAGTAGCTTTCGCGCTGAGGTATCGACGCTTTTTGAATTTGCCTGACCACGAACGTTCAGCCGCAATGAAAAACTTGCGTTATTGAGCCACAATTCGTCATTTCTCAAGCTGACAAAGGCGCCTTTGAGCTGGACATGTCCGTCTCGTGCAGCTCGTACCTCTGGCCCTGTTAGCACCAGCCCAGCTACGATTTCCTCACCCAACTCATAGTCAAACCGTGCTCGACGGTTAACGACGGCGTGGGTAGCTGGCTTTTTTGCTTTGGGCTTTGGCATGGTCCCATTATAGCAGGTTTAGTGTCTAGGTGGTGTGTAGGCACCAGTGTCAAAGTCGTATTCACCTGGAGTGAGGCTTAATATATCAGCGGCTTTTCTACTTGTTTCCTCAATTGTTTTCGTCTTATCGGTCGGTTGATAACTTGGATGCCGTTTCATTGCCTGAAAGAGAGGGTCATATTGCATATAAAGGGCAACGCCCAGGATCTTTACAAGGTTTGGATGGTGGACTACTGCTCGAGAGATGTTTTCGTGGCATTCATCACTCAAGACACTGGTGAGCGTGATGGCTAACTTTTTCTTTTGGTCAGGGCTAAGCTCTTCGTAGCAATCCTCTAACTGATCATTGATAATGTCTAAGAATCCTCCTAGGTCACCGTCATATTCTGGCAAAGCCTCAAAGTTTGTTGTGATATCTGTCATCATTTCTGCAATGACTTCCCTTTCGGTATCTTGCTCCCCAGTAGTGACGTCTTCTTCAGCGGCGGCTTCTGGAGTTGTAGTTTTTGGGAAGCGACTCGAGATATCATAGACTGGAGCTAACCGTCCTGAGAAGGGTCTCTTAATGTCGTAACTAGGTCTTCCGAGAGCTGCTTTTCCTATCTGTCTAGTCATTTTCTCAGCAACACGCCGGTTGTAATGGTAAGTAAAGTCGATAACTTTAGCACCTTGAACATCTTTTTGAGTATCGTGAGAATCATTTTCCATAATTTGTATTATACCACAAAAAATAATATATTTCAATACCCTTATGGTGTGGCGTGTGGTACAATAGCCTAATGATAGCCGACATCCACATCACCGAAAAAAGTTTTGGTGACAAGACGTTGATGCGTGACGTCAAGTTTAGTGTGGATGATGGCGAGAAGGTTGGCGTGGTCGGCCGTAATGGCGTCGGCAAGTCGACGTTGTTTGGCATCTTGGCGGGCACGGACACCGACTATACTGGTGAGGTGATTTTTCGGCGCGGCATCACCGTGGCCAGTACGGCGCAGGAGCATCATGGTTTGGGCGATCAGACGGTGCTGGGCTACATCCTGGCGGGGCTGCCGGAATATGCGAGCTTGAAGAAAATTATCGATGAATATCCCGAGACCATGGGCGATAATATGCGTAAGATTGAGGAGTATACGCAGGCGCTGGAGCGATTTGACCAGAAAGGCTTTTACCAGATTGAGGAGAAGATTGAGCGGGAGCTTGATAATTTCCAGCTGAGTGGGTGTGGCGAGCGGCCGCTTGGTTCCCTGTCGGGTGGCCAGAAGCGGCTGGTGGAAATCGTGAAGATTATGCACTCGGAAGCGCATTTGGCGCTGATTGATGAGCCGACCAACCACATGGATTACGTGGCCAAGCAGCAATTCATCGACTGGATGAGTTCGCAGCCGCGCCAGGCCATGCTGATCATCACGCACGACCGCGATGTACTGGGTCGGGTGGATCGAATCGTTGAACTCAAAGATGGCGGGTCGGTCAGTTACCGCGGTAATTATGACGCCTACCTCAAACAGAACGCTCAGGCGACGGCGGCGGGCATGAATAATTTTGAGCAGGTC
>CAJPSL010000026.1 GCA_905373315.1 Candidatus Saccharimonadota bacterium | reverse complement strand
CCTGCATACCGACGACGAAGCTCAGCGCGCAGCCTGGCTGGTGGCGGTAGCCAGTGCCAACGAGTCGGCAGCGATTCAGCTAACTAGTGGCCAGCCGGTGATGGCGGTCGGTGGATTTAACGGTAGTGATACACCGCTGACGCTGGATCAATTTAAGCAACTAGTGAAGGACGGTAAGGTCAAATACTACGCCATCAGCTCGCACGGACGTGGTGGCGGCCGGCCAGGCGGCGGTAACAATGAAATCACGGCGTGGGTCAAGCAAACCGGCACGGTCGTTAATTATGGAGGTAGCGATGTAACACTGTACGAATTATCGAGAGAGTAAATTAACGAAAGGAGAAATTATGGCAATTTCACAAACCAAGCAAGCACAACTCACTACGCCAGAAGCGGTTTATGATCAGCCGCCCGCACCGCGTCCAAACGGCACAAACTCTGGCAAGAACGGGTTAAGCGCCGGGGCAATTACCGGCATGGCGGTTAGCGGCGTAGTGGCCTGCGCGCTGAGCTTCGTCGTCGGTATGCAGGTCGGTGGCACGCAAAACGGCATGAATAATCAGGCTGGTGGTCCGCCAAGTATGAGTCGAACCCAGAACGGCCAGCAGGGCGGGCCGGGTGGACAAACTGGCGGCGCACCAGGTGCTAACCAGAATCAGACTGGTCAAAATTCCCAAACACCAGCGGCGCAGACTAATAACGGTACAGCGTCAAATAGCCAAGCTGCTTCGCCGTCACAGACTGGCTCGGCGCAGCCACCAACCGCCAATACCGCGCCGCAGGCCAATTAACCAGCGGCGAATCAATAAAAAGCAGCGCCTACCTCCTCGGGCGCTGCTTTCTTGATTGTTAAAAATAGCAAATCAGACGTATAATAGATGAGTGAAAAAACGTCAAAGTACAAATAAACGTTGGCTATTGGCTGCAATGGTGGTTGCAGTGCTTCTTGCGGTGAAGGTTGCTGGACGAAACCTGTCCATAGAGCTGCCCAAGCATTTCCAAGACTTTATCACCCTGAGCTTGAGCGTCATCATCGAAGCATTGCCATTTGTGATGCTAGGCATGTTCTTTTCTATGGCGGTTCGTGTGTGGTTGCCTCACGACTGGCTGCTTCAGCATTTGCCAAAACAGCCGTTCTTGCGTCGCGCGCTCATCTCGCTACTTGGGGTGTTTATGCCGGTTTGTGAATGTGGCAATGTGCCGTTGGCGCGTGGGTTGCTTGCTAAAGGCTTAACACCAGCAGAATCGCTCACCTTTCTTCTGGCTGCACCAATACTTAATCCTGTGACCATCATTACTACCCAGCAGGCATTCTCTGATGATAATACAGTACTGATTGCCAGAATTCTGGGTGGCTTTTTGATCGCCAATCTCATCGGCTGGATATACAGCTCGACGCGGCAAGAGACCATGTTGCGCCCAGAATTTATCGCTAGTTGCAAAGAGAGAGATGGTAATTCAAATAGGCTCATTGACGCGCTTCATTTTTTCAAGCATGAAACGCGCACCATGATGCCAGCATTGATCATTGGCGCCATGGTTGCCGGTTTCATCCAAGTTGTCGTGCCGCGCGAAACCATTTTGCTGTTAGGAAACAGCCCAGCCTGGTCAGTGTTAGTCATGGTGCTGCTGGCGTTTGTGGTGTCGATTTGTTCTAGTGTCGATGCATTCTTTGCGCTGGCATTTCGCGGTACGTTTACATCTGGCTCACTAGTTAGCTTCCTGACGTTTGGTCCGATGATTGACATCAAAATGCTGAGCTTGATGCGCACGACGTATCGCCGAACGGTGCTGATACAAGTGTCATTGTTGGTGGTACTACTGACGGCACTACTGGGATTGGTGGTAAATTATGTATTCTAAAGTATTACACTGGATCAATAAGCTGGACGAATGGAGTGGCATCCTGCTGATGCTAGTTGCCAGTATCGCTACAATATGGCTCTCATTCGAAGAAAAACTCAAGTGGTATATTCATCCGCGCTATGAATTATTTTCCTTGGCGTTAGCGACAACTGGTGTTTTACTCGCCCTCGCCACGATCATCACTCTGCCAAAGCACAATCACAAAACCTCACCTAAACGATATCGGCCATATGCCGCTATGGTGATGGTCATTATCTCGGTCGTCATATTATTAGTGATACAGCCGGCGGCGTTGACCAGCTTGACAGTGAGTCAGCGAGTGATGAATAGTGGGGCGAAGGCAACTGGTGATGCCCGTGAGTCAGCCATTCTCAAAGAACGGGGTAGTTATACTAACTTCACCATCAAAGATTGGTCGCTCTTATTATCCCAATCCAGTGATCCAAAACAATACCAAAACAAACCAGCTAAAGTCAGTGGATTTATCACGGCTAGCAATGATGAAAATGTTTTCTTTGTTTCGCGTTTTGTAGTGACGTGTTGTGCTTTGGATGCTCGCCCAATTGGTGTACCAGTGTACAGCCCAGGCTGGCGCAAAACCTTTGCTCCAGATCAGTGGGTAGAGACCAGCGGGGTGTTTATCGCCAATCCAAATACTAACACCACCGATCGTACGGTCCTGTCGCCTGATTATGTCAGACCGATTGATAAGGAGAAAAACCAGTATGTCTATTAGTGTTGTGAAAAGAATTCAGCGGTGGCAATGGGTGATGGCGGTCGCGATTATTGCTGTTGTTACTATGTTTTTCCTGGTTGACAGGCAAGGTCCACGGTTGCGGCGTGCCGAATATATTCCGGCACCAAAATCTGGTAGTGTTGCGCAGTGGCGGTTCTATTTTAATCAGTCAGTCAAAGACCCTTCACCAGATAATGTTCGTCTGTCAGCCGGGCGCTTATATGGCGTGACGACAACCAATGACGTTGTCACGGTTCAGGTGCTCAAAACAGGCCCAGAACCAACAGAACAGCACGTCACCATCATTGACCTACAGGGTAAATATGGTAATCGCAACAGCAATATAACACATGTGGTTCGTAGGCCAGACACTTTGTTCTACAGTCCTGCTAAATAATCATCGCTAGCGCATTTGGTCGGAAGCGCAGGCGATAGTATACTAAAGAACATGAGATATATCCTGTTACTTCGGGGAATTAATGTTGGTGGTAAGAACAAAGTCTCGATGAATGACCTTAAAGCAAGCCTCGAAGACTTGGGATATCAGAACGTAGTCACCTATATCAATAGCGGTAATGTTATATTTGACACTGATGATGGCCTGACGACAGTCAAAGAGAATATCGTTATCATGTTAGGGTGTTTTCCGTTTACCATCAAACACGTCGTTCTGACGAAAGATGAGTATCTTGACGAAGTGTCTGGTCTGCCAGAGTGGTGGCATCAGCCTTTGGCGCGAAAAGATGTATTATTTTATACCGATGACGTCGATCCTGAGTATATCAAGGAGAGGATTAGCCACATGCCGCTTCATGATGAGATTGTTCATTTTGGCAAAAAGGCAATCTTTTGGGGTAAATATAGTGAGAAAGAATTTTTGCGTACGTCATATCACAAGCTACTGATGAAAGAAAAGTTTTATCCGCTGGTCACCATACGGAATGGGCGGACATTTGATACGTTAGGAAGGATGCTGGGGTAGGTTAGTAGATTTACTAGTCCTAAGTGGCGGTGCAATTCGCTCGTGCAGATCTGGTGGCGTAAAAACCTACCATGTTATATACTGAAACCATAGCAAATAATGACTATGAAAAGGAGTCGTTATGAGTGATACTTCACCGCTGATATTACATGGGCTGACCAAGCGCTTTGGTCATAAGCTGGCAGTTGACAATGTGTCGCTGGAGCTGCATGAAGGTGAGGTGTTTGGGTTTCTTGGGCCGAATGGTGCGGGTAAAAGCACGACGATTCGGTTGGTGATGGATTTCTTGAGGCCGACGGATGGCTGGGTGGAGTTGTTGGGCGGACAGAGCGTTGAGGAACGAACAGCCCTTCATGATCAGGTTGGGTATCTGGCGGGCGACATTGTGCTGTATGAAACTATGACTGGCCGGAAATTGCTGAAGTTTTTGGCGCGGACGGGTCGGAAGGTTGATTGGCGATATGTTGATAAACTGGCTGAGCGTTTTGAGGCGGCGCTGGATCGACCGATTCGCCATCTTTCCAAGGGTAATCGCCAGAAAATTGGTCTGATTCAAGCATTTATGCACCGCCCGAAATTGCTGATTTTGGACGAGCCGACCAGCGGTCTGGATCCGCTGATGAAGCAAGTATTTTACGATTTGGTGCGCGAAGTTTCTGGGCAAGGCTCGACGGTATTTGTCAGCAGTCACGATCTGGCTGAAGTGCAAAAAATTTGCCACCGTGCTGGCTTTATTCGCGATGGAAAATTGATTGCCATTGAACCTATCGCGACCATGAAACATCTGGTGACGCACCGCTACATTGTGACCTTTGCTAAAAAACCGTCCCTGGCGGCAGCCAGAAAAGTGCCGTCTATCACCAACATTCAACACCGTGGCGACGAATATGAATTTACCGTCAAAGGCGACGCAACGGAGTTTATCTCGTTCATCGCCGAATACAAACCAAAACTATTGCGCGAATCAGAATTGGAACTAGAAGAATTATTCATGCGGTATTATGAAGGCGAGGAGGCAAAGCGATGATGTGGCAGACGGTGCGGCAAAATTACAAGTTGCCGCTGTTTTTGGGTGTTGGCATTAGCGTTGTGGCGGTGTTGTTCTCAGCACTGTTCAATAAATTTAGCGATCAGCTAAGCCCGTTCATCGACATGATGCCGGCTGGTATGAAAGCGGTGGTTGGCGATTTGGCGATTGGCACCACGCCAGAAGGCTGGCTGAGTATTGAGCTGTTTCCGCTGGTGGCGATGGTCGGCGTGGTGATTACAGCGATTATTTTAGGCGCTGGGGTAATTGGTCGGGAAGAAGATTCGGGGACATTGGAGTTGCTGCTCGCTAGTCGACGGACTCGGGTGACGATTGTGCTACAAAAATATGCGGCGATGGCGGGGTTATTGGTGATTCCTCCCGTGCTGTTATGTATGACTATTGCGTTCATCGGTCCGCTGTTTGACTTTCATCCAAATCTCGCGCACGTTGTCGGGGCTTGTGTGAGTTTGTGGTTTTTGGGGCTTAGTTTTGGTAGTATCACCTTTGTCACTCAGGCAGTGACAGGCAAGCGCGGGCTGGCTGTCGGCGCTGGTAGTCTAATGTTTCTAGCAATGTACGCCCTGTCGATTACCGCCAAGCTGATCGAAAGCTGGAAAGATTACGACGTTTGGTCGCTCATTCATTACTACAACATCCCAGGTACTTTGATGGACGGGTTGGACTTAGGGAAATTGGTCGTTTTAGTTTGTGTGAGTTTGGTGGCACTCGGCGTGGCAGTGATCGGATTTTATCGGCGAGACACGGGAGTGTGATAGGGCGACTGCCGTTGTATGACCTGGCATAAATCTGTTTGGTGATATCGCGCAATAGAGTAGGTATATGGTAAATGTTATAATTCCCATATGGAAACTTTGTCTAATCGCAACAAGCTACTAACCGCCAGAGCGCTTCAGTGTGCGGCAGCGGAACTCGGTGTCGACTCTTCCGACCTGCGAGTTACGCCAGTTAGTGGCGGCTTTTCGCGTAATCGCCGCGCCTTGGTGTCGGCGGGCGATCGGACAATTTTTGTAAAAGAAGTTGATGTTGATGTACTGCCTGATGATGGCGAGCGGGAATTAGCCTGGCTGAAAAAAGATTATGAAGTGATGCGGATGTTGCAGGAAATTCACCCGCAATATGTGATTGATTGGGCTAAGCTGGCTGGTGATGGGCACGTGCTGCTGACAACCAGTTATACGTCAGCCGACGGCTGGTTGTGGCGGCCGCCAACGGAAAAATCTGTGGCAGAACGATATATTTCAGCAGTGGTAACAGCAACTCGCGAGCTGGAACAAACAGAGCTGCCGCACGCGGTGATTGAGGAGCTATATCTACAGCCATTTGTAGCGACAGAACTCGGCCTGGATGACGGCATTGACCGGGTTATTGCTGATGCTGATATTCGCCGTCAGCTGATCGATAACTACCAAACATTGTCACCGGAGCAATCAGAAGTCAACCAGCGCCGTTGCCAGAAGATGATGGAATTACTCAGTAGGAGCGATGAACTAGCCGATATTTCGGTGCGTGCCAAACAATTCGCCAAACAGCCAGAAGATTGCTTTAATCATTCCGACGTGCGCAGTGATAACTTGGCGTTTCATCCGCAAACTGGTCAGTTGAAATTGGTTGATTGGAATTGGGCCTCCTATGCGCCTCGGGGGTCTGGGGCGACGGAGTTTTTGGTCGATATGGTGCGGCATAGTCAGGATGTAACACCATGGCTAGATGAACTCAATGCGGAGATGTTAGCGGCATTTGTTGGCTTTTATCTTATTCGCAGTCTC
>CAJPSL010000025.1 GCA_905373315.1 Candidatus Saccharimonadota bacterium | reverse complement strand
TATCTCCACCTAGATTATACATCAATCAGAAAAGCGATAACTTAGCATGAATTACACTTTAAAATAGTCGAGGCTCTTAGTTCTTTACAGCTCTTTTACAGCCCCACCCGCTATACTCACCCGCATGAATATTCACAAACAACTCACCACCTTTGCCGCCATCGGCGTTCTTAATACCGCCGTTGACATCACGATATACACTCTGTTGATATGGCTCACTGTACCGCTACTATTGGCTGTCATCATGTCAACCACCACAGGGATGATCTGCAGCTACCTCCTAAATAGGCGCTTCATCTTCAAAACCGACCACCAGCCAATTGTCCAGTTTATCGGCACCACCCTCACTGGCCTGTGGGTTTTACAGCCAACCGTCATATGGTTACTCGTCCAACTGCTCGGGATAACCAGCACTTTTGGTTTGAGTATGGCAAAATTAGCCGCCACCAGCATCAGTCTGATGTGGAATTTCGTATGGTACCGAATCGTATTTCGAGGAACAAAGAAAAAACACCTCCGTAGACGTGTCTTTTCTTGGCTCCGGCAGCTGGGCTCGAACCAGCGACCTATTGGTTAACAGCCAACCGCTCTACCACTGAGCTATGCCGGAATACCGTATTGCTATTGTACCGTATCATGACATTATTGTAAAGAACTGAATTAACGGTATATCAGGCACCTTTGACAATATCTAACGCTTTTCTCAAGATAACCGCCTCCTCATGAGCCGCCTCATCCGCCACGGCTTCACGTTTTTCGGCTTCTTGTTCCAGATGATACCACCATGGCTTGGTCGCGCCAGTAGCAGCAACCTCGTGATTGATACCAAGCTCCAACGACCTGGCTTTACCCTCTCGCTTGATCAAGGCTCCTTGTGCCACCAAACCGTCAATGTGCTTAGCTACCGTCGAGACTGATTTATAGCCTAAAGCTTGCATTATCTCTCGAAAGGTCGGACTATATCCCTGTCCGCTGATAAATCCTTCGATAAAATCGAGTAGTTGTTTTTGCTTTTTCGTTAGTTTCATATATGTTCTATTCCTTGCTATACTTATAATACAACCAAATAGGAGGATAATAAAGATGAAGATTTTGTTAACTGGTGGCGCCGGGTATATTGGTTCTCACACTGCCATTGAACTCATCCAAAGCGGACATAATGTCGTCATTATGGACGATCTATCAAACAGCTCAGCGGAAGTGATACGACGCATCGAAGATATTACCAAAACGACTATTCCGTTTGTGAAAGCAGACGTACGTGACAAAGCAGCGCTAGAAGAGGTATTTACTAACCAACAGATTGATGCCGTCATTCATTTTGCTGGGTTTAAAGCTGTTGGCGAATCGGTCGCTAAACCGCTGGAATATTATGACAATAATCTCGTTTCAAGCCTGGTTCTTTTGGAAACCATGCAAAAACATCATGTTAACAAAATTGTTTTCTCCAGTTCAGCCACCGTCTATGGCAATCCAGAGTCTCTGCCACTGACAGAAGAATCACCAACCGGTCGAGGAATCACCAATCCATATGGCCAAACTAAGTTCATGATTGAGCAGATTTTGCAAGACGCCGCAGTTACTAACCCAGAGCTGGAAGTGTCTATTTTGCGCTATTTCAACCCAATCGGCGCACACGCATCGGGGACCATTGGTGAAGATCCAAACGGCATTCCAAACAACCTACTACCATACGTTGCGCAAGTGGCAGTTGGTAAATTGAATGAGGTTGGCGTATTTGGTGATGACTATGACACACCTGATGGCACCGGTGTGCGTGACTATATCCACGTAGTCGATTTGGCGCGTGGTCACGTGGCAGCACTAGAACACATGCAGTCAGGCGTGAATATCTATAACCTTGGTACTGGCCAGGGCACCTCTGTTCTAGAAATCATCAAGGCGTTCTCTCAAGCCTCTGGTCATGACATTCCTTACGTCATCAAGCCTCGTCGCCCTGGTGATTTGGCGGCTTGCTATGCCAACTGTGACAAAGCCCAACGAGAGCTCAACTGGAAAGCTGAGTTGTCTGTTGAGCAAGCCTGCCAAGACACCTGGAACTGGCAAAGTAACAATCCAAACGGCTACCAGTCATAATAACCATCAGCGTCTAACCTACAACCAGCGGATTCCTACCGCTGGTTTTCTGTACCCAGAACGATGACGATGTCGGCGTTATATTTACTAATAGTCGGTGGGATGGTGGTCACAACATTAGTACCATAGGTCTGCTTCAACTTTTCGATAGTCTTTGGCTTTGTGCCGTTACTTAGGTCGTAGATGGTATGTTTGGCTTGGACGCCGCCTGGATAGTTACCCACCTGGACCACATTTAACTCTTGCTTAGTTAACTTTGTCTGTTCAGCGGCTGCTACACCCGCGATACCAGAACCATTCAATATCACCAGTCTCGCCTCTTCATTCATCTCAGCTGTTGGGCTAATGCGTTTTTTGACATAGTTTTTAATGGCCGTGTAGTTGTAGGTTCCAGCGGTCGGCACCACCACACTAGCACCCGCGATATTGGAAGTCGTCAGTAGCTGCACCTTATTTTTCTCGTCAACCAGTGGTATTGAGACAATCTTTTCCGCATTAAACTCCTTCAAAATTTCAATGATGGTCTGCATTTCTTTGGTTTCAAAGTTGGTATTAATGTTATTGCCTAGCGCATCGATAATCCCCATCATGACATTGAAATCTGCTTTGTTGGACGTTTTGGCTTTCTCGACGATGGCTTTGATAATTTTTTGCTGGTTGCGCTCACGGTCAAAGTTACCGCCGCTCAGCCCAATTCCTCCAGCGCTACCACGAGCACGGCTAAACGCCAGAGCTTGCTCACCGTTCATATGAACCGTTTCGCCATTGCGGTATCGAATCTTTGTAGCCACGTCATACACCATCGATGAGCCGTCATAAGCCTCAACCTTCACGTCAATTCCACCAAGTGCATTAACCACCTCGGTAAGAACGCGCCAGTTTGCGTGCACTTTGTAGTGGATTTCCATACCCAATACTTCTTGCGCAGTTTTAGCGATCTCTGCTTGTCCAGCCTGTTCACTAGCAGCTTGATCCTTCCCGCTGTCTTTGGCGTCTTGTTTACCACAGCCATAACTCTCGTTAAGCTTTCCGGCGGTAGTTTTCAGCCAAGACTGGCAGGTGTGCTTGACGTAAAGGTCTCGCGGCAGAGACACAGTGTAGGCGTCCTTATTGTCTTGATGGTAGGACAATACCATGATCGAATCAGCCAAATCAGCGCCTTCCCAGCCGTCAGGCGACGTACCAAAAATTAAAACATTTGTGCGGCCATTATCGTCCTGCTTGAGGCGGGTTTTCGTGAACAATCCAAGGATATCTCCGCCAACAACTCGCGACAGATTGTTGTATAATCGCCACGCCTGAAAGCCCAAAAATATCAGCAGTGGAATTAATATTATCAGTATAATGCGCCTGATGAGCCGTCGCTTTTTAAACTGCTCAAATGACAGCGGTTTTTTGTTCTTTTTCTCACGCTTTTTATTGATCTTTTCGAGCTTCTTTTCTGCTTTGAGGCGCT
Source organism: Candidatus Saccharimonadota bacterium (assembly GCA_905373315.1). Classification (GTDB taxonomy): domain Bacteria; phylum Patescibacteriota; class Saccharimonadia; order Saccharimonadales; family Saccharimonadaceae; genus Nanosynbacter. The sequence goes on along the minus strand of CAJPSL010000025.1, from coordinate 3,181 downwards.
TCTGCTCTTTCTTATCCGGTTCTGGTCGGACTGGTCGAGGTGGCTGATGGTCAATTTCTCGCAGACCGGCCTGTATATCATTATCTTCAGAAAATGGCCGCTGCAATTGCTGTGGCTGCTGAAAATGCTGCGGAGCAACTGGCGTGCGTGGCTGCATACCATCAATAGCCACCGGTCTGCCCACTCGCCTCGGAGCGTCAGCACCGGGTTTGTTCCCGACTCGCTCTGGTCGTCGACCAGCAGGAATGAAACCATCAACTGATATATTCGGCTTTTTCATCAACTCTATCTATTATAGCAAACATAAGCATCGCAACAAAATAAATATGAAGCGCGTTTGGTAGCCCTGAAAAGAACATCCACTGGAGGACAAACCCTAGTACAATCGGCCACGCCAGCGCTTTTTTGACGGACATTTTTCGACACAAAGCCAGCAGTAGAGATGTCAATAATACAACACCTACAATCCCCAATTCCACTGCCACAGACAAGAATTCATTTTGGACAATTTCAAATTCGCCACTCGTCTTGCCAGATTGTTGAAAAATAGCACGTCCTGCGCCGCCTGCGCCAACCCCAAAGAGAAATTGCGTTGGGTTCTTCGTCCAAACACTCAAAGCGAGTTGTGACATATTAGTTCGCTCCTCTGTCGACTTCGCGACATAGCCATCAAACACTGCTTTCGGCGGCGAGGCTGGTGTTACCTCTTGAGAGGTAGGTTTTGTAGTACTCTCTTGAGACGGTTGTTGAGGCGCTAGGTTTGGTAAGTTGATTTTTCCAAGTGACAGATGGTTAATCGATTTGGTGATTGATTGATAAAACCCGTCAGCTACCCTGGGGTTAAGCTGTGTAAAGACTCCGTGCCACATCATACCAAAGGTAAAGCTCCCCACTAGCACCGCGATAACCACAGTTGCGGACCGTAGCCAGTTGGTCGATGTACGCCAATGTACCAGTACTACCTGCACTAGTACCGCCGCCGTCACTGCATACAGTGCGCCGCGGCTCAGTGTGAGGTATAGCGCCACGAACATCAAACAGAGAGCAACTATGTCATATTTCGTGGCTTTGTTTTGTAGTAGTCGGTAGGAGACTAGTAAAATTGGCGCGATCAATAGGCTCCCAAAAAACTGTGGTTCAATAGCAAAACCACTGGGGCGCACAAACCCAAATCCTCGGGCCACACACCCATTGCACAAGCCCCAGTCAAACCAAGCGCCGTATACAACCTGCACAATTGCCAGCAAACTCATCACTACCGCGGTCATAACAGTAACGCTCATCAGTGGACTAACCATTTTCTTGAGCGACGGCAGGCTATATATCACCAAAAAATCGAGAAATAACACGCTCCAGAGGCCGCTTACGAGAATTGACCGTAGTGGATTGACCGACCAGATGATACTGAGGAGATTCCAGCCCACAAACATAGCTAGTAACCAGACGGCCTTTTGCTGCCAGAGAAATTGTCGACGATTCCAGATTTGCGGCAATCCCACTAGTGCCAAAACTACTGCGTAAATGACGGCGATTGATAGTTCCAAATTCGTACCGCTTTGCCGACCAAAAGATATAGTGGGAAAATACGAAAACCACAGCGCAACGGGGGCTAATAGCACTAGCTTCTCCGTGACGCTAGCTGCTGCCAGCCACGACGGCAAACTTTGTCTTAGTTTATTTACTAGTCGCATCATCAACTATCCGCTGTAGCTCCTGCTTAAACCTCGCGTCCGAAAAATCCTTCGCCGATGCCGAGACCTGCTGTTTATGAAACGTCATATTTTCAAATCGCTGCATTGCCGCTACCAAACTTTCAACTGTCTGCTCGTCAAAGAACGTGCCATTTTTCCCTTCGTGAATATAGTCCAGCGCCCCACCTTGTTTCAAAGCGATCACCGGCACGCCAGCGCTCAGCGCTTCAATTGGCGCGATACCAAACGGCTCAATGCTTGGGAAAATAAATCCTTTTGCCTGGGACACCAAGGCATTCAACTCCTCAGGACTATCAATGCGCGGGATAAATCTAATGAGTGGACTATCTCCCGCCAGTTGCTGTAAAATGCCGTGTTCTGCGCCGTCACCCACCAGTACCAGCCGCTTACCTGACAACAGACACGCCTGAATAGCGATATCCAGGCGCTTCCAGTTGACCTGCCGAGAGGTGGTGATAAAAAATTCTTCTTTGGAACTAGCAACCGAGCCAACAGTAAATTTATCGACTTCTACCGGTGGGAACAATACCTGAGCGGACCGATTATAATACTTTTTAGTTTCGGCAGCTGAATACGACGAGTTAGCCACCAGCACCGTTGGTCGCTGGGCAAATTTCCAATCAATCTTGCGCAGAGGCCCAACCAATAGCTTAAAAAAGAACCGTACGATGAAGTTCAGTTTACCAAAGCCAGGGTTTTTGACATAGTCATCATACATCCCCCAAAAATACTGCGTCGGCGGGCCTTGCAAATAGCAAATTCCTGTCTGGTATGGATAAAGTTTGATACCCTTACTTTCTGCCGTACAAACGGTGATGATGATGTCATACTGCCGTAACCGACGATGTAATCGATTGAAATAGAGCGCCCTGGGTACTGCCAAAATTTTCCTGAGGCGAGCAGGAAAGATATTCACCCAACCAACATGAACTTGGCAATCATCAAACCAATTTATCTGCTTGCGAGAATATTGCGAGGTAAAAATGGGTGCATCAGGGAATAATTCATGGATCGATTTGACTACTTTCTCTGCTCCGCCATAGGTTGTCAACCAATCACAAACAATGGCAACGCGCGGCACTTCCGAACTCTCAGAAGCCATCACCGAGCTCCCCGCTGAAACAGCACCATCCCAAACGTCTTTACCAAAATACGAATATCCAACCACAACGACCAATTCTGTACATAGTACACATCAAGCTGACGTCGCTCCTCAAAACTAATATCACGCCTGCCAGACACCTGCGCCAAACCAGTCAAGCCTGATTTAACCGCCAAAATGGTATCTTTACGTTTGTATTGATTGATCTCTTGAGGAATCAAAGCCCGTGGACCAACTAGTGAGATATCACCTTTGACGACATTCAGTAGTTGCGGTAATTCGTCCAGCGAGGTTGCCCGGAGAAATCGCCCCAACCGAGTGATGCGTGGATCATTGTCCAGTTGATCGCCATTGTCACGATATTGTT
>CAJPSL010000024.1 GCA_905373315.1 Candidatus Saccharimonadota bacterium | reverse complement strand
TTAATTCCATCGGTGTCAAAACTCGGTGGCTGGCAGGCAATGACCTGGAGATCACGCCGCCAGCTAAGCTGAAGTTGGAGGATATGGACATCACGGCTGCTAAGCGCACTCGCACTGTGCTAATGTTTCTCGGTCCGCTCCTTCATCAATACCATGATTTTCGGTTGCCATTTGCCGGTGGTTGTAACCTTGGCAAGCGCACCGTGGAGCCACACTTGTCGGGACTGAAGCACTTTGGGATGCACGTAGAGGCGGAGCCAGATAGCTATCACGCAACAGTTGACGCCACCACAGGCGATCGCGCCATTGTCCTGACTGAGCGCGGTGACACTGTTACTGAAAACCTCATCATGGCAGCAGCATTGTCGCCAACAAAGACCATCATCCGCAACGCCAGCCCAAACTACATGGTGCAGGACATCTGTTTCTACTTGGAAAAATTAGGCGTGAAGATAGAGGGTATCGGCACCACTACCTTGACCATCACCGGTAAAAAATCGATCAACCAACCTGTTGAATACGCACCGTCTGAGGATCCGATTGAGGCCATGAGCTTCATCGCAGCAGCCGTGGTGACTGATTCGGAGATTACGGTGCGCCGAGCGCCAATTGAATTTTTGGAAATTGAGCTAGCGACACTGGCTGAGATGGGTCTGCAGTACGAGCTGAGCGAGGAATACCCAGCTAACAATGGCCGTACTCGTTTGGTGGACATCGCGCTGAAACACTCCAAGCTGGTTGCGCCAAAAGATAAGATTCATGCATTGCCGTTCCCGGGGATTAACATGGATAATTTGCCGTTCTTGGGGCTCATCGCCACCATGGCTGAAGGTAGGACCTTGGTGCATGACTGGAGCTATGAAAACCGGGCGATTTATTTCACTGAACTAAGCAAGTTAAACGCGCACATTGAGCTGGTCGATCCACATCGAGTGTATATCAGCGGTCCGACCAATTGGAAACCAGCCGACGTCATCGCGCCACCGGCACTTCGACCAAGTGTTGTCGTCTTTTTGGCAATGTTGGCAGCACCAGGTCAGTCAATCCTGCGTGATGTATATTCCATCAACCGTGGCTACGAAGATTTGGCACAGCGTCTGAATCGATTGGGTGCACAAGTTGAAGTGATCAACGAATAGTATCACCGCTTTGGGAACAAAAAGTGCAGATAATCTTTCATCATGCGCGCGCCAGAGATGATCGGCAGGTACGCTTTGAGCTGGCGATGAGTTAATTTTTCCAGCAGTGAATCATTTTGCATGATGCGTGCGGCTTTGTGCATGTTGAGATACAGTGAACGAACTTCTTCGTCGTAGTTTTTGCCACTAACTTCCAGACAGGCGATTGGCTTGATGTCTGCCACGCCACCATCACTGGTGGAAATGAGTAATTTAAGGTTGGCGATGTCTTTTTCCCATGAGGTACCGCAAGCCTCCCAACCAACTTCCGGCACGTTGATGGCGATGTTTGAGCCAACTGCCAGCGCCCGGCCCAGCTCCTCGTCATAATCTTGGATGTAGTGAACGCGCTCTTTTAAGATGGGGTCAGCGTCTACCAATTGTAAAATTTCAAGCAGCCGTTGATACATCACAGTGTCGCCTTGATGGACTTTTCCCGCCAAGATATAATGCGCATTATAATCCACCAAAATCTGTCGCAGAGCCTTTGGGTTAGTAAACGGCATGTATGGCCGCTTATAGTTAGCAAAGCGCCGTTTAAAGTCAAACAACAATGCATTCTCTGGTATTTGCACAGGATGGTTGTATTGATCTTTGCGGTGCTCTAGTACACGGTTTAAGGCGGCGCGACCAGCGCGGTGCATGGCGCGGAGGTCTGACGCAGTTAATGTATCAATCTTGGCGTGAAAATTATCTGTTGGCAATCCAAATTTATCGATAATCCCGCTTTCAGTGTAGAGCTGCATGATTTCCGGTAGCACCCATGTTTCCAGGTCGATGCCGTTGGTGATGGCGTGAAATTTGACTTTGTCGTTGTTGCGGTCGCGGAAATTCGCCACGCGAGCGTGTAGTTTACTGACACCATTTTTGGCTTCGGTCAGCTCAATTGCCAGCAAATTCGGCCGCAAGCGATCATTACGAAATTGCTCCATCAGCCAGCAGCGCACCGCGTTACTTTTGAGATTTGGCAGTACCAATTTTTCAAATTGCGAGCGGTGGAATTCTGGCTCAGCTGCCTGGAGCAGGGTGTGGTTGGTATAGAGGGTGTGTTTGCGCACGTAAACGATTGCTTCATACAGATTCATGCCGTTGGCACACAGCTCATCCAGCCGAGCTAATGCTGCAAAAATGGTCGCAGTTTCGTTGAGTTGGATGACAGCTGGCTTGATACCGAGTAATTTTAAGGCTTTATAGCCACCAAACCCAAGGGCCACTTCTTGGTAGAGTCGGTGATCGCCCGAGCCTTCGCCTTCGTACAGCTGTCCAAAGTTTGGCTCTGAGATGGTAACAAATTGCGTTGAGCCGAGTACCTTTTTGAAAATACTCAAACTGGCATCAGGAAACCCACGTGAACTAATGGACACTTCGTCGATGTATTCAAAGCCATAGTCTTGTGGCGAGACAGTTTCTGAGAATTCTTCCTGTGCCAGGTTGGTAATTTTTTGGTGCGATTCACTGCGATAAAATGGCGTCACTACCACAAATGGCACGTCTAATTTTTCGGCCACCCGCCGTGTGTCTGCCGCCAGCACACCCAAGCCGCCACCACCTTTGATACCGTTGGCTTTGTCGTAAATCTCCATTGTCCAGTAGATGTACGGCCTGGAATCAGACAGTTGATGCGTCAAACTACTGCGCTCAATGATGTCATAAAACTCAGAGGCATCCTCGATGTCGTGTGGTCGGTACTTTGGTTTTTCTGTGTAAAAATATGGATCCATGATGCCCTTTATGGATGGGAATTATCTTAAAATTGGTGCGGGTGCGGAGAATCGAACTCCGATCTCAAGTTTGGAAAACTTGCATACTAACCGCTGTACTACACCCGCAAGCTTGTATGATTATAGCAGAAAGATGCTATAATGTGAATACGCCCTGATAGCTCAGCTGGATAGAGCAGAGGACTTCTAAGCCTAAGGTCGTAGGTTCGAATCCTACTCGGGGCGCCATAGGATTACGAGTATCAATTATGGATGCGAGTCACAAGCCACGCATGTCTCGAGAAATGATGATGAGACTATCTGATCCTCGACGAGGGTCGATTGACGGTTTTACGGCGTATGGACATACGGGACGAAGCATTAACAGAAAACATCGGGCAAATTCAGATCGCCAATACATCAATAATTATCAAAGCTCTGCCATGGCTAGCTGCCATGGGCATGTGCGTCGCTTTGGCATGGAATTGGGGGTTGTAGCTTCGGGGTATGATCATAAATCCAAGCAGTCGGCAGAGCAGAATCTTTCAAACAGAAAACCGCATACTGCCAAGACTGAAACAGATAGGCCAAATCGGCAGTCTTCAAACGCCAATGCTCGCCCGATGGGACTCAACAGACCAAGGTCATCATTTCACGAACCGCCTTCCCGTCGGTATAACCCGTATGCATAAGGCAAAATAAAATCCTCACGTGTGTGAGGTTATTTTTTGGAGGGCCAGGAGGGGCTCGAACCCTCGACACCCTGCTTAAGAGGCAGGTGCTCTAACCAGCTGAGCTACTGGCCCATACGTGTGATTTTAGCACATATTATGCCACAAATCAATGCTTGGGGCGAATGATGGGGGTCGAACCCACGGCCTCCGGAGCCACAATCCAGCGCTCTAACCAACTGAGCTACATCCGCCATACGCAAGCTTCTAGCATTATACCATAGCTGATACCTGTACTCAAGCAGGCTCATTTGGTAGAATGATAGAGATGAAAATACTCACTGGTACAGATTTGGCAAGTTTTATCAAAGAGCGCCAAGCCAAGCAAGTTCGCGCATTGCGTCAAGCCTGGCATATTCAGCCGCGTCTGGCAATTATCACCAATACCGACAATCCAGTGATTGAAACCTACATGCGTTTGAAGCGTAACTATGGCGCGGATATTTTGATCGATACAGAAATTCACCATGTGGAAGATGTATTGGAGACTGTTCAACAGCTGAATGCGCGAGAAGATGTGCAGGGAATCATCGTCCAGCTGCCGCTGAAAGACCCAGCTCAGACGGACGAAATATTGGCTGCGGTTGCGCCAGAAAAAGATGTTGATGGGCTCAATCCTCGTTCGTCGTTTGAGGCGGCAACACCAACGGCCATCAATTGGTTGTTGTCAGGTCATGGCATTGATTTGTCGAAAAAGCGCATCGCTGTGGTTGGACATGGTCGACTGGTGGGCGCGCCATTGGCGGACATGTGGCAGCGGTCTGGTTTGGAACCGGTGGTATTTGACATGGGAGATGATCTGGCAGAGTTGGTGAACTTTGAGGTAATCGTCACCGCTACGGGCAGTCCCGGTATTATTTCGTCTGACATGGTGCAGCCTGGTGCAATCGTGGTAGATGCAGGCACCGCGTCTGACAAGGGTAAAATAGTTGGCGATGTTGCCAAAGAAGTGCGTGACCGGCAGGACGTGTCGATTACGCCCGAAAAAGGCGGCGTTGGACCGCTAACGGTGGCGGCGCTATTTGATAATTTGATCAATGCTTGCCTGGCGATTGCCAATCGGCAAAAACAGAACTAGCCAGCCTAGCCGATGACGTCTTTGACTTTGCTGACCACTTGGCGTGGTGTCAAGTTTGCTTTGACGATGTAACTGTGAATGTTGAGGTCTCGCAGTTCGTCGGGCGCTTCTTCTTCGCTCAGGTTAGTTAGGACGATGACTGGCACAGTTTCACCCCACGTGTGCGAACGAATTTTTTTCAAGGCAGTTAACCCGTCCATTTCTGGCATTTGTAAATCAAGCAAAATGATATCTGGGGTAAATTTCTCAACTAATTCGACGCCCACTTTGCCATCGGCTGCGAGTCGTACATCAAAATCATCAGCCTCAAATTTCATGCGGTACATCTGGCTAATAGCTGGATCATCTTCGATAATGGCAATTTTCTTCATAGGCTCATTATAGCACAGATATCTGGACGAGAAGGCCTAAATCGCTTATATTTATATGCATGGATAGGGACTATGGGCAATCTCTGAAAAAAGCGACTCATGTTTTGAAAACCAGTCGCATGCGCAAGCAAGAATTTTTTGCTGAGATGGGCATGTTGTTACTGCGCAGCACTGATTTGGACGTATTTTTAAAGCGCATGAAATGTTTTTTGCGGCGGTCATTTCAGGCGGAGTCCGTGACGCTAGCGGTGAAGATTGGTGACAATTTTAGACTAGAAAGTACCAGCAAACGAGTTCTTCCGGCGATTGACGTGGCACGATTGACAAAGCATATTCATCGGCATTATCGCTACAACGAAGTGGTGCTCGTCAAAGATTTGGCGGATGAATCATTGCAGCAGAGTTTGGCGATGTACCACATTGAAGTCATCCTGCCGCTAGCCATGGACCACGAATGTGTTGGTTGTGTGTTGTTCGGTAGGCGAGCCAAGCGCTACACGCGGCGAGATATTTTCCTCCTGGAAACCATGAGTGGTGAATTGGTGGTGGCAGTCAAAAACTCACTCGCCATGGCCGAAGTACGGCAGCTTAACGAGACGTTGCAACAGAAAATCATCGATGCAACGAGGGAGCTTAGGATTAGTAACCGCCAATTGCAGCGACTGGACGCCGCCAAAGATGAATTCATCTCCATGGCATCACACCAGCTGCGGACCCCGCTGACCAGCATCAAGGGCTATTTGGATATGATGCTGGAGGGCGACTTGGGGCCGATCAACGCGACGCAGCGCACTGTATTGACCGAAGCCTTTGGTTCAAGTGAAAGAATGGTGCAACTCATCGGTGACTTTTTGAGTGTGTCCAGGCTGCAAACGGGCAAATTCGTCATCAACCGTCAAGCAACTGACTTGGTGCAACTAGTCAAAGACGAGGTCGCATTCCTTAAGACCATGTCCAAACAGCGACATGTCAAAATAGCAGTGGACATTGATAAAGACATCCCGCAACCCATGGTGGATGGTGAAAAATTGCGACAGGTGATGATGAACATGATTGAAAATGCACTGTATTACTCAAAGCCTGACACGACCATCAAAGTAAAGCTGACCAGAGATGGTGGCGACGTGGTATTTACCGTCAAAGACACTGGCATTGGCGTCCCTGAGACTGAGCAAGCAAATTTGTTCAGCAAGTTTTTCCGTGGCTCAAATGCTCGCAAAAAACGCCCGGACGGCACAGGAATTGGGCTGTTTTTGGCACGCAAAGTTGTCCTGGCACACGGCGGCCAGATGGTATTTGAATCAAAAGAGAGTAAAGGCAGCACCTTTGGGTTCCGTCTGCCGGTGAAGTAGGTGGTGTCAGAATAAGCTCATGACACCCGAAACAATGATGATGAGCGCAACGATGATGATGGCGACAGTGCGTGCAATGCTGAGCTGTCGTTGGTGATCATGACGCCACTGACCAAACCGTGAACGGTTGACCGCGCTAACGCGGGTGATTGACGGTCGCTTGGTGGCAGCGTCAACACCAGTGTACTTTTTGTTGCGTTTCTTCTTTTGCTTTGCCATGGATATTATTATATAAGAAACGACGCCAAATGAGAAATGAAGCGAAAAATTACACCAGCCGCCTGTAGACAACTGACTGATAATTTGCTATAATTCGTGACGTTGGCCTTATCGTCTAACGGTTAGGACACCAGGTTTTCATCCTGGCAATCCGGG
>CAJPSL010000023.1 GCA_905373315.1 Candidatus Saccharimonadota bacterium | reverse complement strand
AAGTTACTTGGCTATTTCATTGGTTATTGTATGTTCTGAATATAGCTAGCCAATTGATCAATCGAAATTTGTTCTTCGCCCTTACGAGTACGCACACTAACGGCACGTGCCGCTTTATCTCTTGGGCCAACAATAATCTGTGTTGGTATTTTTACAACAGTTGCTTCACGAACCTTCTTGCCAATTGATTCATTTCGAATGTCTGTTGTAAATCTGACTTCATTATATTTTACTGGTTGCATCAAAGTAACCCCTGATAAAATCGTTGTTATTTCATCAACATAGTCCATAACAGTGTCATTGATCGTCAAAATACGCACCTGTTCTGGTGCCGCCCAAAATGGAAACCAACCACCTGTGTGCTCGATGAATACGCTCAAGAATCGTTCGATTGAACCCAGCAACGCGCAGTGAATCATCACAGGTGTTGTAAAATTACCATCACTCTCTGTATACTCCAAGCCAAACCGTTGCGGCTGCACAAAGTCTAATTGTACTGTCGCAACTTGGTGTTCACGACCGATAGCATCGGTTGCCATGAAGTCAATTTTTGGTCCGTAAAAAGCAGCCTCACCTTCCTGCTCAAAATAGTCCAGACCAACTTTTTCAACTGCTGATTTCAACTGGTTTTGTGCAGAAGCCCATAGCTCACGTTCGCCCAAATATGCATCAGAATCATCACGATAACTCAGTCGAACTCGCAGCTTCATATCAATGGTATCGTACAGTTCTCGTGCAGCAGACAATAAATTATTGATCTCTTGCTCAATCTGGTCTGGACGACAAAAGACATGACTATCATCCTGGGTCAACGAACGCACACGATTCAAACCACCCAGTTCACCAGTTTTTTCGTCACGATAGTCAGTGGTTGTCTCCAAATAGCGTACCGGCATATCACGGTAACTGCGCGGCTGTGAAGCAAAAATTTGCGTATGGTGTGGGCAATTCATCGGCTTTAGCGCCATTTCATCACTAGTTTCCTGACTTTTAACCAAAAACAGCTCTTCACCAAATTTGGCCCAATGGCCTGATGTTTCATATAGATCCTTTTTGGTGATATGTGGCGTCCAGACTTTTTCAAAACCAAATCTCTGGCGTAATTGATTTGAATACTGCGCCACGATATCGCGCAGAATAGTTCCACGAGGCGTAAATAACGGCAAACCAACCCCCACGAGCGGCGAGGTGGTGTACAAATCAAGCTCCTTGCCTAACTTGCGGTGATCACGCTGTTTGGCCAGTTCTAATTTCTTCAAATATTCATCCAGCTCTTCCTGCGTAGCAAAAGCCACACCGTACAATCGCTGCATTTGAGGATTTTTTTCATTACCACGCCAGTAAGCGCCTGCAACCCGCATTAATTTAAACGCACCAACTTCACTGGTATTTGCAACATGCGGTCCGCGACATAGGTCCCTAAACGATCCGTTTGTATAGAATGAGACCTCATCAAGCGCACTATCGCCTTCGGTAATTGTGCCCATTTCTGCGGCATCCAGATCTTTTGCCACTGTCGTCCCGGCACGCTTCAGATCATTAAGAAGCTCTTCTTTGTATGGCTGATGATTATCCTTGGCCCATTGAATCGCTTCGTCAATTGGACATTTTGTGCAAACAAAGTCCTGCTTCTCTGCAATAATTCGGCGCATTACCTTTTCAATTTTATTGAATTGTTGCTCACTAATCTTTGTTTCGCCAAGATCAATATCATAATAAAACCCGTGTTCAACAACCGGACCAACCCCAAACTTAGCATCTGGCCATAACTGCTGCACGGCTGTTGCCATAATGTGTGCTAGGCTGTGTCGCATTGCATAGAGTTTATCTTCGCCCATAGAACCTCCTTTAATGTCCTGGATACATTTGGCTTAAATAATGAATAAGATATTTATATGCCTCGGGCCAGAAAAACTGGCGGTTCCACCTTGGCGATTCTCTTGCTCCGACTGTTATCGTTCATTCAAAACGCATGCGTCGCAACCGCTTCCATGAGGTTCCGAAGATGGTTAGTCTTCATCACTACCTTGCGGTTATTATACCAGCTAATGGCAACTCTCTCAACAAAAGCTATTTTGCTATCACTAAACACTCTACAATCACTATATCTTGTAGGATTGGAGTATTTCTGATACTATCAGTACAAGCACGGGGGCGATTAGCTCATTTGGCTAGAGCGCAGCATTGACGTTGCTGAGGTGATAGGTTCGAATCCTATATCGCCCACCACACTAAGCACCTTTACGGGTGTTTTTTTATTTACTCACATATTCACACCATGATATATCAATTGTGAGATTGTTCTATTGACTTTTTAAACCATTTATGCTAATATGTAAGATATGAGTAATCGTGCCACTACTAACGTGATCGCGTCATCAAAAAAACAAGACGCATCACTTCTCAGCAAAATCACTATCCATTTCGAATATGACAAGCAGATCAAGGAAGTTCGTGCTAACTACTGCAGGATGAACGAGAAAGTAAAATAACCATCAGAGACCATTTCACCCCTATCCCCAGTAATAACTCTGGGGATATTTCTTTATCCACTACACACTTATGGTTTTCCACTAGATTTTTTAATAGCGTTATGTCAATATATAGACATGATATGTATAAATTGTTTTCACAACAAAACTCGTGTGATAAACTCACGAAAGCATAAAAAGTACCCTCAGCTGTGGCGGCGAAGATCTTGCGACAACTGTCACACTACTTTTACTACGTATGAATATCCCTCAATTGATAACACACCAGTCGTCAAAAAAACAACCGAGGAACCTTTCAATATTGGTAGATTGACGCTCAGCATCGCAAAGAGCCTCCAACACAATGACCATTCAGCGAAATATGATAGCTTTCATCTGGCACAGACTGTTCAGAGAAATCTCCTCATTAAGAATATGGCAACAATACCAGTAGATAGTATCACCAAAGAAGTTCACACTGTACTCACTAGATACGACCCTGTGGCAGCCATACAGTACGCCGCCCAGCACAAATTGCTTATTTCGAAGCGCCGCCCTGGTCGTCCTTCGACCGGTTACGTTCTGCCTTCAATCGATCATTAATATCAACGGTTAGTTTCTCGGTAACATCAAACTTATCTAGATATCGTCCCGTCATTAGCTTCGTTTGAGCAGCATACGCCGCCATGGAGCTATACAGAATAGACGTAACTGGCATCAAGATCCACTGTATCAACATCAAGAAAGTACGTCGCTTCTTATAGCGCGCTGGGCGCGGCGGTAAAATCTTAAATGAAGAAAAGATAGCAATCACCATACCAAGCATCGCAATAGTCTGTAATAAGCTGATCGTACCAGGCAACTGATGGGCATCTATGTTTCGTACTGCCTCTGGGTTTAATAGAAGTGGTAACCACGCTCCGAAAGCCGTTACAAGCGCTACGTACGCTAATGTGACATGACCGTCCAATAACCTCAAAAAACGCGTCAGACTTGGCCAGAATGGTGCTCGGCGCTTAGAACTGAACACCCGAGACCCTACATAAGCAACGTCAGAGGCACCATATGCCCAACGACGAAGCTGAACAAACTGTGCCTTTAGCGTCTTTTTATACGTTTCTGACAAAACTGCATCTTGATAGATTGGTGCATATATTGGCACTACCCCGTATTTACCATCGAAATGGAAATAACTACGCCAATATTGGTGCCCGTCCTCAACGATCGTCCTGACGCTCCAAAAATCCATTTCCACTAGCGCATCCATCGGTTGCGCATGTGATGCAAAATTCCTTAAAGCATATGGGCGCATTGAACTAACAATATTCCAAAATGAGTTGCCCGTTGCGATCACGCGCATAGGTGCTGGCACGTCCCATATGTTATTGGTAAACAATGCAATCGGCTGATACGATAAGTTCTTGCGATCTTTATAGACAATGTATTCATAGGTGATGTAATCAAAATAGGTGGGGTGTGGTTTGTTGTCACAGTCCATTGTGGTGACCAACACCTGAGAGAAATCTATCCCAAGGTCACCCAGATAGCTTTTCAGCCAACGCCCTGCATGCGTGATGTTGCCACCCTTACCTATCACCTCATGTTCTATGCCCTTTGGATGCTCAACAATATGGAACGAATGGAACGCATCGTTATATTTCTTTTGTAGTGTCTCGGCGGTTTTTTTAATTTCAGCGCCTCCGCGCTCCTCATAGGCAAATACGACAATGAGACGCGACAGATCATAGGTTGTATCTAGTAGCGACTGAACTGCGGGCTCAATAATTTCAATACTCTCATTGTATGCTGGCATAATGATTGCATTATAAATTTGTGAGGGCTTAGGATAGTCTGATGGTTCATCAATGATACTTTGTAGGTTTCTCAGATGGGTCTTATATTCAAACTGCTTGTTTTTTGTAGCAAACAACCTAGCATGAGCAGCTGCTGGATCTTCAAGGTCATGTAGCCTTTGCGACCAGTCTACCTGACAGGCTTTCTCCATGTTTGTACGACCAACCAACATATGATAGCTGATGCCAAAAATCTTTATGAGAGCCATGGATATCAAGACCAATAGATACACAGAAGCGAGCAATGGATTAAAAATTGATAGCAAAATTAATAGAATGATGACGCCATAGCTCAGCATTCCAGGCAGCATCTCTAAGAAACGGTAGAATGGTTTTCGTTTGCCTACAGGTATTTCTAAATCCATATCATTTATCCAAATGAAGCAATTCGTAATATTGGTAATGCAAACAATAAGAGGATGGCTGAAAAGCCAATAGTTCCCCAGGCTAGAGCTAAGCCAAGATGACGACGCTCCAGCTTCACTAGTTTAACTGCAAGAATACTGTGCCCCAGAATAGCAACAACTTCCAGCAAAGCATAAAACCACAGTGTGTACCAATAGTCTCTATATAGACTTGTGATACCAAAGGCACTATATTGGGTGATAACCTGTGTTTCACGCGGTTTTATGTGAGCCGCCAAAACGATCACGACGATGACGGCAAAAATGATGTTAAAAATTATCAAACCGGCCAACCAGCGGTCGTTCATAATAGTCTTAATACTCGTCGTTATCTCTTGTTTCATACTACTATGGAGCCGCTGACCGGATTCGAACCGGTGGCCTACGCTTTACGAAAGCGCCGCTCTACCGACTGAGCTACAGCGGCAAGACTCCTCCGCATAATTATATCAGATGTGGATTATTTTTCAATCAAGAGAAATGTAGTAGGTAGCCTTCTTTTCAGTCTTAAATGTATCAACTTTAGCCTTAAATACCGTCAGTGGCACATGGATGTAGCTATACTTCACAGAACTATCAGTTCGCTCATCAACACGGATAAAGTAGTAGCCGTCGCCAGAAACCGTCTGCTTGGCTTCTGAAGTGGTTCCCGGTTCAATTTTCAGAGCCTGTTCAGTGATGCCGTCAGCATTATCCTTGCCAACTGACATGTCGGCAACATATTGCACTGATTGACCATGTTCTGTCGCAATATCTGCCAAGCTTTTACCTGATTTTATGGCTCCATCTATAGCAGAAACCAGGTTGGTTGCCTTGTCATCAACAGCAAAGGATACTTTACTAGTGATTAGGCTATCTCGAAGGTTTTCTTTCATCTCAGCGAGAGACAATCCCAATGTCTTACGAACGGCAGCATCATACGAAGCATCAGAAAGTCCGCGCTTATGCCGTTGCAACGCTGCATCAATCTCAGAATCTGATACTGTAATTCCCTTTTCTTGAGCAATTTTCTTTGCGTATGTAATTTTTACAACTAAGTCCATGGACTGTTGTCGTTGAAACTTCACCTTATCATCACCACCCAGACGATTGACTGATTCTAGGGAAGCTAATGTACTGCGGTAGTATCGTAAATAGTCACTATAGCGAACTGTTGCACCTTCGATGGACGCCACAGGCAGTGGTATAGTGCGCGTGATGCGATAAGCGACATCCCCTGTGTCACGCCAAATGTAAAGCTGAACCCACACAAACACCGTCATCAAGATTGCTGTTCCAAGTCCAATGAATATAGCGTTCCACACCAACCGGTGCCTGGTGTATTGAATTGGGTACTTGTGCTTACGACCACCCGCCAGAATCTTCTCACGATGTTCAGCGACCGTATCGTTAGTGATACGCGTCGGTACTTTTTTCGACTTTTCTGACTTACGCTTCAGTGCTTTCTTGATCATGACTATTCCTTTCATTCGCTATTTCTACTGCATCTTGCAACATGTTGTAAATTTTATTTGGGTGTTCCACATTCTTAATCACAAGATCACCGACAAATGTTTGAATAATAATCGTTCCAAACTTGAACATTTCGCCGCTGAACCCTGGGATATTATAACTGATAGTTTGAATTTTTCGTAGTTGCAATTCTACAACATCCTTACCAAAGAACCCACGTTGCGTAACCTGGCGAATTCGCCGATCCGTCACGATGAAGTAGGTAAAAAACCACATGAGAAAATGATAAATAAACAACAACAGCCCAAAGATAAAGCTACCAAAGAATACCCACAGCAGTTCGAGGTTGCTTTGCCAAATCAAGAACGGTACTGCACCAAATGTCATCGGTAATAGCAGACAATAGAAACCTTTGCGCATGGCAATAATGTGGCGACGAAATACAAACAACAACTCCTCGCCATCGCGTTGGCCATCAAAAGCCTTAACTGTTTTAGTCTTCTTTGTCATAGTCTATGGTACCCCGGGCAGGAGTCGAACCTACAACCTTATCCTTAGGACGGATCTGCTCTATCCAGTTGAGCTACCGAGGCATATTACTATTATACCACGGTAACTCTGTGGACATACCAGCGC
>CAJPSL010000022.1 GCA_905373315.1 Candidatus Saccharimonadota bacterium | reverse complement strand
CCATATAGAAGTCCAACTAGCGATTGCCAATGAAGAAAGGTTGAAAGTAGGCTTTCGTATGAGCGGGGGGCAGTATGTGCCAGTCCGCGCGTATTATTGGGCAAATAGTTCTTCTGAGCTTTTTAGCACGTATATCGCAGGGTCGCACTCGTCGGACTACTCGTTGGCGGTTGATATCAGTTCTCTGCTTGGAGCAGAGGATACGATGCCACCAGGCGTGCAAGTTGCGCGACCATATCACCGAGGCGACTATCAGACGACCTTTCGTCAACGTTTACAACACGCTAGGTTGCATGGCTCAAACGTGATTAAATAGATACATGACATTTTCAACGTGGCGTGAGTTTGTTGAAGCTGAGGCACAGCAGCCGTATTTTCGAGTTTTGATGAATCGGGTGGACGCTGAACGGGAGAAATATGAGGTGTACCCAGCGAGGCAAGATATGTTTTCTTGTTTTGCGGCTTGTCCGCTGGATAAGGTGAAGGTAGTTGTTATTGGGCAAGATCCATATCATGGACCGGGTCAGGCGCATGGTATGAGTTTTTCGGTTAAGCCGGGAGTTAAATTGCCGCCAAGTTTGCAGAATATTTTTAAGGAGTTGGTTGATGATACCGGGGTAGATATGCCGACTAGTGGTTTTTTGGAACCATGGGGCAAGCAGGGTGTACTGTTGATGAACACTAGCTGGAGCGTCAGACGAGGTCAGGCTGGTAGCCACGCAAATTACGGCTGGATGGAGTTTTCTAAGAACCTGCTAACGATGCTGAATGACTATGAGCAGCCGCTAGTATTTATACTGTGGGGAGCGCATGCCCAAAAGGTTGGTCAGGCGATCACAGACAGTCGACATTTGAAGATTTGTAGTGCTCATCCGTCACCGTTTTCTGCCAATCGGGGATTCTTTGGTAGTAAGCCATTTTCGCGTGCCAATGATTTTCTGGTACGGAATGGCCGCGGGGCGATTGACTGGCAGTTACCTTGATTGACAAATAGTAACTTTATGTGGTATAATATGAACTATGGAACATTCAATTGATACTATTAAACAAACACCAGATACGTTGCCGTTGCCATCTGTTACCAAAACGTACAGATTGCCCGAAGGGATGTCGCTCGGACCTGATGAATCAGTCAAGGTGAAAGGATTTATAGCTCGGGGAAGAATTGATGGAAGGTCGGCTGTCTTGGCTTTGGATGACTCGGGAGAGAATGATACTCAGGACTCAGTGCTGCAGTCTCATCTTGAGGATGCAATTTTTGGAGATTTTTCTTTTATGCGCTCAGCATATTATAACCACATTGCTCAGCATCAGGGCATGACGACACCGAATATACTCAAAGTGTCAGAAAATGACCAAGAATCACTGAAGCTGACCGGTTTGTCTATGGTGCTGGCAACTGGATCTTTGGAGGAGATAGAGCAGAGGCAGGGCTCCCCCGCGGGATTAGTTGTATCAAGGGGCGACGAACTGAAGAAAGTGGCTGATATTGAACATAGGGCAGCAGAGATTGGTCTGTATTCTCGAGCAGCCGTACAATTTCCTGGAGATGAGCAGGGGGTGAAAAAAGACTGTATCATATTAATAGATGCGGTCGGTAATCGAATCGTGATGCCGTTTCACGAAGAGACGACAGACCTTCTGGAGCGCCTGTTTGGTTATCAAGAAGCCGAAGGGCAGTTGTTTGATGCTGAAGCAGCACTGTCGGCTATGTCTGAGTAATTCGAAAACTGATTAACCTAACAAGAACCGCCTCAGTGATGAGGCGGTTTTTAAAGATACTAGACTGTATTATTTGCTAGACTTTTTAGTCTTCTTGTCTGATTTTGGAGCATCAGTTTTTGCGGCTTTGTTGGCTGCGGCTTTTTTGGCTTTATTTGCCAAGGCTGCTTTGCGAGCTTCAGCTGCTGCCTGGCGTGCCTTAAAGCGGTCAACACGACCTTCGGTGTCGATAATCTTTTCTTCACCAGTAAAGAATGGGTGTGAAGCCGACGAGATGTGGACTTTCACGAGAGGGTAAGTATTACCGTCTTTCCATTTGATGGTATCTGTTGTCTGCGCTGTTGACTGAGTCAAGAACGCGAAGCCCGCTTGATCGTCGCTAAATACGACAGGGCGATAGTTCTGTGGGTGAATACTGCTTTTCATAACCGTTCAATTGTACACAATTTACCCTATAATGTCAAAGGGAGTTGTCTTGAGAGGGCAACAGTGGTATAATCGTTGGGTAACTAATTTTAATGACACAATCCGTTTCACACTCCATATCGTGAGCGGATGAGGCAAAAGGAGAAGGAAATGTCTGTAAAGGTAGACATTAAGGCTTTGCTGGAGTCAGGTGTTCACTTTGGACACAAAACCAGCCGTTGGCACCCAAAGATGGCGCCGTATATTCACAGTAAGCGTCAGGATAGTCACATCATTGACTTGGTCAAGACGGTTGAAGCGCTGGATAAGGCGTTGCCAGAATTGACAAAAATCGCAGCGTCAGGCCGCAAAGTACTGTTTGTTGGCACGAAAAAGCAAGCCAAAGACGTGGTGCGTCAGGCTGCTGAAAAGATCAACCAGCCATATGTAGTTGAACGCTGGATCGGTGGTATGTTGACCAACGGTGCGACGATTACTCAGCAGATCAAAAAGCTGAAGAATTTGGAAAAGCGCATGGCGTCAGGTGACCTGGAAAAGCGCTACAACAAGTTGGAAGTGCAGCGTTTCCAAGAGGAAATCGATAGCTTGAACGTTAAATATGGCGGTATCAAAGACTTGATGGGCAAGCCAGGCGCAGTGGTCGTGGTTGATGCTTTGACTGACGCAAATGCAGTGCGTGAAGCTCAGACATTGGGTGTGCCGGTATTTGCTATTGTTGATACGAATGTCAACCCAACTGGTATTGACTACGTTATCCCAGGTAACGATGACGCCATCAAGGGTATTCAATTGTTGTTGGATTATTTCACCGAAGCTGTTGCTGAAGGTGCGGGTAGTGTAAAAACTGAAGAAAAACCAGTGAAAAAAGAGGAGAAATAGGATGGGCGTTTCTGTTGACGACATTAAAAAACTGCGCGAATTGACAGGTGTAGGTTTGACCGACGCAAAGAAGGCATTGGTTGAGGCTGATGGCGACTTTGACAAGGCGCTGGAAGAAATGCGCAAAAAAGGTTTGACCAAGGCTGAGAAAAAAGGCGACCGTGAAGCACGTGAAGGCTTGATTGAGAGCTATGTTCACTCTGGTCGAATCGGCGTAATCGTTGAGGTTAACTGTGAGACTGACTTTGTGGCGCGCTTGGACGACTTCAAAACCTTGGCGCACGAAATTGCTATGCAGATTGCCGCGATGAACCCAAAGTATGCTTCTACAGAAGATATTCCAGCTGAGGAGATGGAGCGGGTGAAGGCTGAGTTGATGGCGAGCGAGACACTAGCAAGCAAGCCTGAAGAGATGCGCGAGAAGATCGTGACTGGTCAGCTGAACAAGCATTTTGCTGAGCAAGTGTTGATGAGCCAAGCGTACATCTTGGACGATTCCAAGACGGTTGAGCAGCACATCAAGGAAGCGATTGCTAAATTGGGTGAGAATATTGTAGTCCGCCAATTTAAGCGAATTGAACTTGGTGTCAGTGAATAGCGTTTGTTGCTATCATAAAAATCGGCTACAGGTTTGTGGCCGATTTTTGTTGGAGTGACATTTTGCATAAGTGTATTGACAAAATGGCAAATCTATGCTAATATGACAACAGATTGAACTAATTGAAACAAAAAAGGAAAATTAGAAAAACTATGAGCAAAAACATGAATGCAGCCCCGGCATTCCCGGACATTAAGGACACTACTCCTGATGGGTGGGCTAATCTAGCGAGTGGGCTGACTGTTCCAGAGAGTGCAGCTGCTGCATTCCCGAGCATTAATAAAGAGCCTGATGACTGGAATGAACTGGGAAATGGACTACTTGTTCCAGAAAGTGCAGTAAAAGGTGGCGCTGAGACTGGTATGATGACGCGTGATGAGCGCATCACTGACGGCCAAGAGAAATTTAACGCCTTGAAGACCCGGGCTCAAGAAGGCTTGAGCAAGATGATGCAAGGTCTTAAAGACCGTTTTTATATCGGTATTAGTCGGGGTGCTGAGTTACCTGGTCAAATTGCCTCTGGTGCTGAGATGGTACGAGAGACTATTGCACAAAAGAGTACTGAAGCCAGAGAGGTTGTCGGCCAGAAGAGTAGTGATGCGAAAGAAGCTATTCTCCAGAAGGGCGTTGAGACTAAAGAAGCAATTAGCAATGCTTGGGGTGCTGCACGAGGAAAAGCTGCAGAGCTATTCGAGAAGGGTAATGATGTAATATTGCAAAACGTGAAAGTAGCGCGTGAGCGCAAGGCTGCTAGGATAAAAAATCGTCAGGAGCGGCGAGCAGCCCGGCAACAGGCGCGCGAACAACGAGTAGCTGAGCTCGATAATCGTCAGGCGGATCGTGTCAGTCGTCAGGAGGCTCGTCAGCAACAACGGGAAGCTCAAACTAAAGAGAATATGGCGGACAAGCTGGATACCGGGGACGACAAGATATTCATCCAGCAAGAGCAACAAGCAGACACTGGAGCAACCTTAGAGTCTATGATGACTGAGAGGGAGCTAAATGACGCTAATGATAAAGTGGAACAAATGAGTAAAGAAGCCGAGCGGGCAGAACAAGCGGCAGAAGCTGCTCGGCTAGAAGCAAATGCTAATCCTGGAGATGAGCGGTTACAGCTTGATGCTGAAGAAAAAGAGGGGCTGAAAATTGCAGCGAATGCTCGATTGAAGCGCGCAACGGGCGAAGTTACTCGACTACAGGCAGTGATGAGTCAGCTGGAGAAGAGCTCTGAAAGTGCGCAAAATAATATTGAAGCTGCTCGAGAGCGTATCGAGGAACGACGTGGTCGAGCTGAAATGCGTAGAGCTGCTCGTATGGCCGCTCGTAAGGAAGCACTGGGCGATACCTGGGAATCAGCAAAAGATAGGATTGCACGACTGGCAAATACCGACCCGAACAAGATTAAACAGTTCGGCGTAAAGGTGGCAAAGGCAGCTGGTAGGTTGACTAAGGCTACTGCAAGTCGGTTGGTTCCAGCAAGCTAAAGGCAATGATATAATTGATTAGAAAAGATAAAAAGGGTATCATAATAACTATGAATAATGACGAAAATACACAAATAATCATCCCAACAACTATGATAACGAAAGCACAGTTGAACTCGGTAGGAATTAATCTGCCTGACGACCAGGCGCAGGCATTGATTCAGCACGTGGAAGAGACGGTGAATGAGCGGATTAGCGAGGAGATTGTTGATTCATTGGATGATGCGCAGTTGGCAGAGCTGGTGGCGCTACAAGATGATGATGTGCCAGCTGAGCAAGTTGAGGCTTGGATCCGTGAGCGAGTGCCAGAATATGATGAGATCGTTGAAGACAACGTGACAATCGTGTTGGGCGAGTTGGTCGAAAATTCTGAGGCAATCCAGGCACAATAGTGCATACTAGTGATAAAATCGCCTTCCTCGTGAGGGCGATTTTATTGTGTGGAGATGATCAAGCAGCCGTCTTTCTGATGACGGGCATCAGTGGTAGTGACGACAAATTGGTGGTGTTGGATAGTCTCTTGGAGTAGTTTTTCGCGAGTTGCGTCCAGTTCAGAAAACACATCATCCATCAAAATGAGTGGGCGATGTTTGGTTCGTTCAGTTTGTAGCTCCAGCTCTAGGAGTTTAAAAGCTAGCATGATGGTGCGCATTTCGCCGCGAGAAGCAACTTTGATGGCTGGTCGGGAGTGTAAGGATATCAGAAAATCTTCTCGTTGTGGTCCGGCGGAGGTGTGTCCTGTCGCTAGTTCATATTCACGGGAATGCTGTAATTTATCTAGGAGAGATTGCTCGTAGTTATCGAGCCCGACTGACGGTAGATACTCAACAGTGAACGGTGTCTGCTTTCCTGCCAGAGAAGCGTAGAGTAATTCAAGGCGTTTTTCGTAGGTATATAAAAAATGTGCGCGGGCAGTTGCCAGGGCGTTTGCCGCCTGAACAAATTTTATATCCCATGCAAATAAGTGGTCTCGCCACTCGGCAGCGTTCTCGGGATGATGCTTGAGCAGTTCATTGCGCTGTAGGAGTGTTCGGTTAAAAATGCGCAGTTGGGCGTCATAGGTTGCGTCCAAGCGTGACAACAATCCATCTAGAAAATCACGACGTCGCTGCGGAGAAGACGAGATGAGTCGCAGGTCATTCGGCTCAAACAGCACCACAGGTAGGCGGTGTTTTCGGGGGAGTGTTTTGGAAGTACTGTCGGCAATGGTAAATTCTTTTGTGATTGCGTTATCAGCTGAACGTAACAACTGGACGCGGCGCGGTTGGCTGTTGGTCTCCAGGTGAATGATGCTGTGTACTGTTTGGTGGCGCATGCAATCAAGCAGCGATCCACGAAAGCTTGTGCCGCGCAGCGCTATGTATATCGCTTCTAATAGGTTGGTTTTGCCGGTGCCATTTGGCCCAACGATAACTGTTCCGGTATCTCCCAGTTGCGTCTCGAACAACTCATACGAGCGGAAATTATACAATTTTAACCTCGAAATCATTATTCATATTGTATCATGGGCCGGGTAGCGCCATACGGGTAAAATTGCTATAATAGATAGGAAATAATTGGAGGCAGATATGTTTGACACTAAACCATATGAAGATAAAATGGCACAAGCCTTAGAGCATTTTCAGGATGAGCTGAAAAAAGTACGCACTGGTCGTGCGCACGCTGGGATGCTTGAGGGAGTGATGGTCGAGGTGTATGGCACTAAAATGCCGCTCAATCAAGTAGCCAACGTAACTGCTCCAGAAGCCCAGATGCTGCTAGTGACGCCATTTGATCCAAGCAATATTACGGCTATCGCCGCAGCTATTCGTGACAATCAAAGCTTAGGCTTTAATCCATCAGACGACGGTCGGGTGGTTCGCGTGCCGGTTCCAGCTCTCACTGAAGAGCGCCGCAAACAGTTAGTGAAGCAGGTGAGCGAGAAATCAGAAGAGGTACGAATCGCCATGCGAACTATTCGTCAGGATGCATTGAAGGACGCTAAGCGCATGAAAGATACTAAGGAACTGGGCGAAGACGACTTTAAGCGAGTTGAAAAAGAAATTGACTCATTGATGGGTGATACTCAAAAGCGAATTGAAGAACTCTTTAAGGCTAAAGAACAGGACGTGCTGACTATTTAGTCTGATCGGCTAATCAGGTGGGCGATTCGAGATAGGTGTCTGAATGACTCTTGAAG
>CAJPSL010000021.1 GCA_905373315.1 Candidatus Saccharimonadota bacterium | reverse complement strand
GCTTAATCATGAACAGTTATCTTTGTTGTAGCTGTCTGAGGTTGAGCCTACCAAAACGGTCGTACGGATACAGCACAAAACTAATCGTTTATGAAATATCACTAATTATTAGGTCGACAACGTATCCTGTTCTATTGCGAGAAGAAAGACTCATTATGGTAGTAGCACTGGTGGTAACACCAATGCAGGAGAACGATTATTCGTAACACACCAAAGACTCGTAAGGGTCGCTTAACACAGGTGCGGTCAGCTTCTATCTATGTAGCACTGTTTGCACTTATTGTTTCATTTTTGACTATTAATAACTATCATCAGGGAACTGGAGTCGTCGGAGTAGAAGTTTCAGCTCAAGAATCTCAGGTTACCAACTCAAATCCAAAACCTACAAACACAACTAAAGAGAAAATATCAGTCGACCAGTTGGAGGTAGCGGATGCGGTGGCTAGCCTCGCGGAAGCTACTGATTTGCCATCTGCCGGAGACTTGCGTGAAGCAACTACTTCTTTACAGATCCAGAAACAGTTAGCTCAAACTGATACAGAGGTGATTTCTAAGCCACAGATTATCCAGCCGGAAACATCATCTCAGCGTGGTATTACTGAGTATGTCGCCAAGCCGGGTGATGATTTAGCTAAAATTGCTGCTAAATTCAAAATCTCAGCCCAGACGCTGCGTTGGGCGAACAATATGACCTCTGACGCAGTTGAGCCAGGTAGGACGCTGTTGGTGCCACAAGTTGATGGCGTGGTCTACACTGTTAAAGAAGGTGATACCGTTGCAGCCATTGCTTCAAAGTATAAGGTTGATACGGAACGAGTCTTGTTGTACAACTCACTAGATCGTGTGGCACAGCCAACGGTAAATACGCGCATCGTCTTGCCCGGTGGTGAGCTACCAGAGAATGAGCGCCCAGGATATGTTGCGCCACGTGGCGGTCGAAGCGGTAATAGTCATTCTGGTTATAGTGGCGTAAGCTACGGTAACGTTGCTGCATCTGTTGGTAACCGATACGCACCAGGTAACTGTACATGGTACTCATATGAGCGACGTTTGGCACTTGGTCGTCCAATCGGTAGCTTCTGGGGTAACGCTAATACTTGGGCCGCAAGTGCACGTGCTGCTGGTTTTACAGTCAATAAGACGCCAGCTCCGGGTGCTATCTTCCAGAGCTCAGGTGGCTACTACGGACACGTTGGAATCGTTGACAGGGTTGAGAACGGTCGGGTGTTCGTCAGCGACATGAACTTTGCTGGGTATAACGTCATTACCCATCGTGAATTGACCAACCCAGGTGCTTACAACTACATCCATTAATATAAGTATTGAGATAATCATGAACGCTCCTGTATATTCAGGGGCGTTTTGCTATAATATAGATATGTTTGTAGATACAGCGAAAGTGTTAGTACGAGCTGGCAAGGGCGGTAACGGCGCGGTCAGTTTTCGGCATGAGAAATATGTTGACAAGGGCGGTCCTGATGGTGGTGACGGCGGACGCGGCGGTGATGTGGTGTTTTTGGCGACCAAAGATCTAAATACACTGCTGAATTTTCGCTACAAGCCAGAACTAAAAGCAGAGAATGGCGGTGACGGCAGCAAGCGCAACAAGCGCGGTAAAAGCGGTTCGCCGCTGGTCGTCAGAGTGCCGATGGGTACATTGGTCAAGCGTGACGGCAAGGTGGTGGCAGACTTGACGGCAGATCAGCAACAAGCAGTCGTTGCTCGGGGCGGTGACGGTGGCTTTGGTAATGCGCACTTTACGTCCAGCACGCGCCAAGCACCAAAGATTGCTGAACTTGGTGAGGTGGGTGAAGAATTTGAGGCGGAGTTGGAATTGAAATTATTGGCCGACGTTGGCTTGGTTGGGTTTCCTAATGCTGGTAAATCGACATTCTTAAGCGTGGTTTCTAATGCTCGCCCGGAGATTGCTAATTATGAGTTTACGACATTGACGCCAAATCTGGGCGTAGCGGATGTGGATGATGGCTCAATTTTGATTGCTGATATTCCAGGACTGATTGAAGGCGCGTCGGAAGGTAAAGGCTTGGGCGATCAGTTTCTGCGCCACGTTGAGCGGACAGCTGTGTTGCTACACATGATTGATGCGTATAGTGATGACCCAGCGGAAAAATACCAGACCATTCGCCGCGAGCTGGAAAAATATTCTGAAGAATTAGCGGCGCGTCCAGAAATCATTGCTTTGACGAAATGTGAAGGACTGGATGATGAGATTATTGCTATGCAGTCGACGGCGCTACAAAACGTAGCGAACGGTTCGCCAGTGATGGCGATTTCCTCGCAAACACATACTGGCGTGACCGAACTGCTACGCCTACTGCGTCGTGAGGTTACGGACTATCGAGCACGGGAAGCTGAGTTGGTCGAAGAAGAAGGCGATGATCTGCCAGTTATCACTCTAGATGCGCAAGCAGCATCTGATGCTTGGACGGTGGAGCGGGTGGTTGGTGCGGAGCCTGAAAATGCGGACGAGGAAGATGTGGTTAGTTTCATCATCCACGGTGCTAAAATTGAAAAGTTTGCTCGCCGTACTAACTTTGATCAATTTGAATCGGTCAATCGCCTGCGGGACATCATGCGAAAGATGGGTATCACTCACGAGTTAATCCGTCAGGGTGCAGTCGGCGAGACTGTAGTGCAGATTGGCGAATCGACGCCGTTTACGCTGGTTGAGCAATAGCTTGTCATCGTCAATAGTGGTATAATTAGGTATAAATCGCTAATCAGACGGGGAGGTATCATGGGTAGTAGTAACACAGAGCAGCAGATGACCGTACCGAGCTATTGGGAGATCGGGCGACTGGAAAACAAAATTGCATATAAATCAAATCGAGAGGCCACCGTAGGGGCGGTTGGGGCTGTCGGGTTGACCTCGTTGGAGCTTACGTTTGCTCCTGCGGTACGTCGTTATCATTTTGGTCCCAACGTCCGGAAGCATGTGGCTTTTAAGGACGCACAGAACGATATTCTCAGAGCGTTGCGGGGTGAGGAGCCGCTCAGTGGTGATCATTATTTGAAAAGTCAGCCTGAAGAATATGTTGAACGCTTGGCAGCACAAGTTCGTAAGGGAAATGTTGAGTCACTGCTCGATGGGCCAGTTGGCAAATTGACACAGTATGCATTGGCTGACCTGAAAAAGAAACAGTTTGGTTCTGAAAAGGCGGCTGGATATTATGCTGACTGGCTTGAGGCAACGAAGGCCGACTATGTGAGGCCAGAGGAACAACCTGCGTTGAGTGCGGAAGAATTGAAGAAGATTTATCGTAAACTGGGCAGGGCGTATAATGTGCATTTGGTCCTGGCTGGTGCTGAGCTGCGCACTCCTGATGTATCTGATGATTTTGGGGAGAACGTTGAACAGTTGATTGCATTAAACCATCTGGAATCGCGCTGGAAAGACGGTAGGATTCATGTGCCAGAAGAGGTACTGAAAGAAGCATGGGTTGACCCTCAGGCGTCAGTGGACGAGGCTCTTCGTTCACCTATCATTAGGGCATGGAGAGATGATACGCGCTCGGATGTTGCAAGGGCATTGAAGCTGGATGTGTACGATTTGTGGCACGGAGAAAAAGATCTCATGCCTGGTCCTAAGCGTGCTAAACGGTTCCTTGCTCGAGAAGCGATAGCGGCAATTAACAACGATTAGTAGTCATGGCGCAAACATTTTTCTTCTACGACCTCGAAACCAGCGGACTAAACCCGCGGCAAGACCGCATCATGCAGTTCGCTGGGCAGCGGACAGATATGAATCTCGAGCCAATTGGCGAGCCGTATAATCTGCTAGTGACGCTGAATGATGATACTTTGCCGAGCCCTGACGCGCTGATGGTGACGGGTATCACGCCGCAAAAAACAGTTGAGGAGGGCTACGCCGAAGCGCAGTTTGCGCGGATGTTGAGTGAGGAGATTTTCACGCCCGACACTATCGCGGTTGGTTTTAATAATATTCGGTTTGACGACGAATTTATCCGCCATGTGTTGTGGCGTAATTTTCATGACCCGTATGAATGGAGCTGGAAGGACGGTCGATCACGTTGGGATGTGCTCGACGTGGTGCGATTGACCAGGGCGCTGAGGCCGGAAGGAATCAATTGGCCGCTTGATGCTAAGGGTGAGCCGAGCAATCGTTTGGAGCTCATCACCAGTGCTAATGGTATTGCACACGAAAATGCTCACGATGCTTTGGCAGACGTAACGGCGCTGATTGCCGTAACGAAGTTGATCAAGCAAAAGCAGCCGCAGCTGTATGATTATTTGCTAAAAATGCGTGACAAAAAATTAATCCAGCAACTGGTCAATGTCGACGACAAAAAACCGTTTGTTTATGCCAGCGGGCGCTACGATAAAGAATTCGCCAAAACCACGGTAGCCTTTCCACTGACGACCAGTCGAAACGGCGGCGTGGTTGTGTATGACCTGCGGTATGATCCGACACCGTTTGTTGGGTTGAGCCAAGAGGAGTTGGCCAAGAAAATCTTTGCTTCCTGGGAGGAGCGGCAGGCTGAGGATTTCGTTAAACTACCAGTCAAAGAATTACAGTACAATCGTTGTCCAGCAGTGGCACCGCTGGGTGTGCTGGAACAGGGCGAGGGCTGGCGGAAGATTTCGCTTGACCTAGCAACTGTCCAAAAGCACCAAAATATATTGCTAGATAATCCAGATTTTGCTGAAAAATTGCGTGGTATTTTTGAAAACAAACCAGCATTTAAGAAATTGTCTGACCCAGAAGCGCAGTTATATGATGGCTTTTTGAACGACCGTGACCGCCTGCGGGTAGAAGCGGTGCGCAATGCCGATGAGCGCGAGCTAGCTGATTTTCATCCAGAGTTTCAGGACGAGCGGTTGGCGCCACTACTGCTGCACTACAAAGCGCGTAACTTTCCACGCTCGCTCAGCGAAGATGATCTGGCGCAGTGGGAAGCATGGCGGGCGCAGCGCCTGCAGACGCAACTACCACAATTTATGGCGTCTCTGCAGCGTCTAGCGCCGACAGCGACTGACGAACAGCAGTTCATTTTACAGGAATTGCAGTTATGGTTAGAATCTGTTCTACCTGCTATTGATTCGTAAAATAACGTTGTGATATTATTCTTGTATATTTAATACAGCATTATATGAAGGAGGGTAATTGATGTTGTTTGGTGGACTTATCAATAAGCGTAAGCTACATAGCGGTACTAGCATAGTATTTACTGCTGTATTGGCTGTATCCTTAGGGATATTGTTTGCGCCACTTGCGAAGGCAGATGTTATGTATAACTGGAAGGATGTGACAATACCAGGCGGTAAGGTCAAAGAGTCACGTATTAGCTCTGATGGTTCGAAATTAATTGTACTTCAGGAGGGTGCCACTTTTAATGATCGGAAACTTCTAGTGTCTACTGATAATGGCGCGAACTGGAGTAGTCACCTAGCGCCAGAAGGTGCGGTGAACTTATTGACAAATACAGACGGCTCTAAGTTGGTAGTAAAAGGCAAATATGGACAAAACAATATTCATGTATCTACTGATGGCGGTAACAGCTGGACAACTCCAGTTGCGCCAGTGGAAAGTGATGCAAGTCTGCGTATGAGTCCTGACGGCTCTACTTTGACTAAATGTAGGTATGGTGGACCTCTATTTGTTTCCAGAGATAATGGTCAAGCATGGGAGCAGAAGGGTAATGAGTGTCCTAATGCTGTGTTCAATAACGGTAGAATGATTTACATGGATTATGACGCTAACCTAATAAAGCAATCAACTGATTATGGTGTAACCTGGAAGGTTATTAAGGATGGCACTGTTAGGGAGCCTTCCTTCAGTACTGACGGTAATAGTATATTTGGTGGTTATATACATGGTAGTAATAGTGCTAAGCTCTCAGTAGACGGGGTCTCAGCTGGAATTCTGTTTCTCTAATGCCAAGTCAGTTACAGGATGCTATCCCCGAATATTTAGGTGTCAGTGACGACGGTAAGAGGTTATTTGTCACTTCTCAGCCCGATAACTCCTCTCCTGCGTGGAAGCCAGTACATACTTCAGTTGATGGTGGCAAGACCTGGCAGGATTGGGGTAATGGCGAATTTGAGAGTGGCTCTATTTCGATGACTAGTGATGGCTCTAAGATCTTTGCGGTAGCAGGTAATAACATCTATCGTTTGGGTACACTCCAACTGCCTCAGACTAAGACTTTTGATGTGAGCACAAAGCCTGCTCCAGCAAACATAGACAATGCAGTCGCTAAATCTACACTTGCGGCTACGTCACTTCGCTGTTATGATATTGCCGCTTCATCGGTGAAACCTTTGCCTGCTGATGGTGTTACATCTACTGAGGCGAGAGTAAAGATTTTGGGCGGTTTATCATTCAATATTAACTGTATTCAGCCATCGGCTTCATCAGACATTAGAATATCTCTTGCAGAACAATATGATATTGCGAAAGTACGGGTCTATAAAAAAGACTCAGCTGCAGCAGATCTGCGAGATATAACGAGTGAAGTAGTTATCAAGAATGAGACAATCGCAGGTAAATCAGTTACGACGGTGTCATATACTGCAGTTGATGGCGCTAAGTATGACAATGACCACGCTGTTAATAGTGTCATTACTGGTCCAATTTATTTTGGTGTAGTTACCAACCCTGTAACACCAACTAATCCAGGTAGCTCAGCTTCTCATCCAGTGCCGACAGCCTCTAATACGGCGAGTGCTAACTCAAGTACCTCAAAACAGACAGGTTGGCTAGCTGATACAGGAACTTCTGTTTGGATATTTGGTAGCTTAGCTGTCGTGGCTCTTGCTGCTGGGCTAGCTTTGAAGCGGTATATCTAAAACAAAAATTAAGTCAAGGACGGAGCGAGTTTTTGAGTGCCCATAGGGGTGTCTGGCTCGCTCGTTTTTGCTTTCTCGGCTTCATGCGCCAGATAGACAAATAGCAAGGTTAGGTCATGGTCTTGATACAACACACTGTTGTCGAGGCGTTTTTGAGAGATGTATTGAATGAGTTCTTTGATGTCGTCAAATGATACCGGAATGGCTGCTCGCAAGATGCGGCAGACTGGTACAAGGGCGAGCCAGAAAACGATCATGGAGGTAGCTGACAAATTGACGTTCAAAAACGGAAGCTTGCCAAGAAACACGAACATGCAAAGCTGGTCAAATAGCACTGGTGTGATAAAAACCACGCCAACAAGTAGTAGTAAGTAAACACTCAACCTTCGCATATATAGTAACTGTAACAGATAAAAACTTGACTTGCAATCATAAGCAATACGTGTTCATATATAATCCAACAATTAGGCAATGTCT
>CAJPSL010000020.1 GCA_905373315.1 Candidatus Saccharimonadota bacterium | reverse complement strand
GTGTTTTCCAAAAGAGACTTATGTGTGAGGTGGAGTTTTTTTGGGAGGTGTTTTAAGGAAGGTGCATTGCCGTTTTTATTGTGGAGCAAATAGCCACGAGTGCTCTTCTCAAATACCCAGGTAGTTGATCTCGAGAGGTTTCCTAATTGTTAATGTGCGTACAATTCATCAATCCGCGTCGACTGCATCGGCTGCCATCACTCGGAAATATGCTCCGGCGCGAACCGCCACAATTTCCCGATCAATGCCAGCATAGTCCAGCAAATGCTGCTCTACTGTCACTCGACCCTGTTTTTGGTCAAGCGTGGATGCTGTCTTACCCCGTCGAAACTTAACGTTCAGGTCGGCAATTCGCTCATCCAGGATACTACCCTGCAAAGCGCTCTCGACTTCCTTATCCCAGACACGCCGTGGATAGAGGTGGAGATATTTACCAAACCCTCTGGTCAGAACCACACCAGACGCAAATTCCTCTCTGAGTTCAGCTGGCATCGTCAAACGACGCTTGTCGTCCAGCTTTCGCTCAAAGTAATCTACTTGCACTGAGGCTCCTTCCCTGACGGAATTAGATTGATTTTTTAATGTTAGTGGTTGTTTGTTATTGTTCAACGGCTTGTTGCCGTTACCACTGACTTCATAATACTACCCACAACTACCCACTTGCAAGTCCTTTTTAGTACTTTCTACCCATTTTATCCCCAAACGAAAACTTTTCCACAAAATTGTGGAAAAGTCTAGTGTACTGTGTGGCTAGCTGAACACTATGATCGCAATCGCTTCACGACCATGCCATACCATTTACCACTTGCCCGCAACGTACGTTCCATGGTTTTTCTATCAACCCTTGCCAGACCAAACTTCGGCCAGTATCCCTTGTCCCACTCAAAGTTATCGAGCAGACTCCAGTGCAGATAGCCGATGATTTTGACGTCTTCTTTGAGCGCCCTGTCCATAGCCCGAATCGTTTCCATCAGCCACCATTTACGGTGTTGATCTGTCGCATCAGCCAACCCATTCTCTGTGATAAAAATTGGCAATTGGTGCTTTTTGTACGTTTCGACTAGCAGCTCATACAATTTGTCTGGCTGCATATCCCAGCCCAAGTCGCTTTCTGGGTTTTTCTCAGAATTATGCACTCGATACCCAAAAAACCGTTGCGCAAAGTAATAATTGACCGCCAGAAAATTACTATGCTTGCGCACTCGCCGAACGATCCACTGATTGACCAAATAGTCAGCCACTCGGGCACTCAGCCGCGACACCCAAGCGTCGTCCCCAGCGTAAATGTACGATAGATTATGCGCCATCGACACTTTGTGGCGGCGATTTTTGCACGCAAGCTGATAAACCTTCTTGTGCGCCCGTATCAGATTTAGTAACACCTTAAATCCAAGCAGCTTTTTAGTTTGATTTGGCGGCCATGTTCCCTGAAAATAACTTTCTCCGACATACACCAGCGGCTCATTGATACTAATAATCCACTCCAGATCACGACCCAGCTCATCGAAAATCTTTTCCACAAATCGCACAAAATAAGCCACATTACTTCGCCTCTCAAAGCCACCTTTCTCGGCAAACCAAACTGGCAAGGTAAAATGAAACAGCGTTACTACAGGGGTGATTTCCAATTCTTTCAACCGTTTCAAATAGGTGCGATAATGATCAATCACCGACGCATCCCAAGCACCCTCTTCTGGCTCCACACGAGCCCATTCGATTCCAAACCGAAATGAATTAAGCCCCATTTGCTCCAATAATTGAAAGTCTTCTTCATACCGCGAATAATGCTCAACTCCAGTGCCTGAAACATAATTGTCAGGATTGGTAGCCTCTTTTTCCACATGTGACCACATGGCAGTCCGCCCAAAACTGTATGGCGCCTGCGTGGCCAACGTTTTAGCATTTTCCAGTTCCCAGGCGGTCCACTGATTGTTCAAGCCTCCTTCCGTCTGGTGCGCCGAAATAGCCGCACCCCATAAAAATCGTTTTGGAAAGCTTGGATTCGATCGTTTTGCATCCGTCATATCTATCATTATACCGTATACTCTGCTTACGCTACGATATCCTCCCCAAAATGCTTCTGTAGTCGCATGCGAATTGAGCCTTCATGGCGACCAAGTTTTTGACTAAGTTGCTGGATGGTTGCGCCCTGCAAGAACTCCTGTTTGAGAATGTCGTCATCGGCTTTTTCCCATGGCATATATGCTTTGGGATAGGTTTCGCGCATTTTGGCAATTTTTTGCTGCCAGCTGCCAGACTGAGATTTCCTGCCTGATTTTTTCGGCGCTGACTGTTTTCGCTTCATATCCTCCAGTATTGGACGATAGTGCCTGGCTGCTTCATTACTTGCCCGCTGCAACACCTCATCAATTGCCAATGCATCCGGTGAAATTTCCAGCGCCTTACGATTAATTCCATACAAATATAAATTATCCAAATCCCGCACCCGGCTCAAGGCCACGTAGCCCATGCCCTCAACAAACGCCTTTCTCAGGTCAATCCGAGCCGCATCCAAGGTCATACCCTGGCTTTTATGCACCGTGATGGCCCACGCCAGCCGCAGCGGCACCTGCGAGATACTCGCCCGCTTGCGTTCGCCGTCACGCAGCTCCCAGACATCTGGCAGCATCGTCACCTGCCGGCCATTACGAAACTCCACAATCGGATAATCGGTCAGCGGCTCAAAATCCACCACCGTGCCGATACTACCATTGGCGTACAATTTCTGCGGCGAATTTTTCACGGCCATCACCAACGCGCCCAATTTCAACACAAGTTCGCTCGGCGCCAGCACTGACCGCTGCAAGCTCTCGATATACACCTTTGAGCCGGTCGTCGTCTGCTGATACGTCCGCTCCTCGCCTACTAGCTCAGCCAATTTCTGACTATTGATGGCATCAACATCAACATTGACGGTGTGTAGTTCGGTAATGTCACCGTCAGGCACCTGAACTTCCGTTCGTGCCAGCAGCGTCTCAGCATGATGCCGCCTAATATCATCATTTCTCAGTGCCGTCAAAATCTCGAGCAGCTGCTCGTCATTTTGCCGATATTGCCGCTCCAGATATAGCACCGCCGGCTGTAATTCCTGCCACGCTTCCGAATACACCACGAAACCGCCGCCCTGCTCGCCCGGACGATTGATTGGCGGCAATTGGAAAAAGTCACCGCTCATCACCAGCTGCACACCGCCAAATGGCTGGTCATTTTCCCGGACACCACGCAGCACCCGATCGACCATGTCCAACCGAAAATCATGCAGCATGGAAATCTCGTCAATCACCAGCACATCGGTCTTGGTAATCACCTCACGCCGCGTTTTTGACAGCCGATCAAAAAAGTTGTTCGCTAAGTGATCACTGACACCAATTCCACTCCAACTGTGAATCGTATTGCCGCCCAAGTGCGTTGCTGCCAAGCCCGTCGTCGCTGTTACCGACACCTTTTTACCCTGGTTACGCGCCTGTGCAATAAAAGTGTTCAGCAGGTGTGTTTTGCCGGTACCAGCCGCACCCGTCAGCAGCGCCGACCGACCGCTCATCAAAATCGCCAGCGCTAATTCTTGATCCATGCTTAACCTCGCGGTGGTTCGCCCTCAGGCTCGCCCAACAGTTTTTTCGACTTAATTTCGTAGCGCTTACCGGTAATTTTGCTCTCAATGTAATCCTCGTTGATCAGGTTCACGAACATATCCAGATCGTTGCCGTCCATAATGATAATCGCGCCGTTATCATCGCTCATCAACTCCAACTGCATCTCGTCAGCATAATCCAGTATCTGCTCTTGCTTGACCTCGCCGATCTCTAGTTTCTGTAGTTTATTGATGGTCTTTTTACGTTCCTTGACCAGCGCATTCAGATCCAAGCCCTCTGGGAAGCTCAACTTATATTCCTTTTCAATCTCCGCCACTTTCTTATCGGCAATCACCTGTTTCTTGTACTCATAACCAAACATCCGCTCGAACTTCGACGGATTAAAGGCAAATATATCCTGACCGATGATCAGCACCTGGTTATCATCTGGCACCTTAAAACCGACTTCTGCCTTAAACGCGCCAAACTTGCCATCAGAAAACTCCCACGCCAGTGCGCTTTTCAGCGTCTGTCCCTGCTGGATTAGCTTCGCCGTGTAAAAGACTTTTTCTGAATCATTCGGGTCAGTAAACCGCGCGATCAGCCCTTTCATCCGCTTGAACTCATGCTCGATTTCCGAAAACTCCACAATGTCGTCACGCTCATGCTCAATCAAATGAATCAAAGTTTCCGCCCGGCCAACCTTGGCGAGGTCTGTCCGCAGCAAGACGTTGTCTTCTGCTTCACTCAGTTCATAATCTCGCACGCTAAGACCAGTGCCGGCGCCCAAATTAACTTGATTGATATAATCAAACAAAAATAGCGGCCGGAGCTGTTGCTCAACATCGCCCTTCAAAGGCATAGCATACGGCGTGTAATTTTTATTAAACAAAAACAGCTCAATCTGTAAGTCATTCTTCTTCGCATCAGTTTGATTAGCCCACAAAAAAATATCAGTCGTTTCCCTCACTTCTTCCATTGCCCTAGTATAGCAATTTTTGTCAGGCACTACCAGCTAAGCGGAGCCTATATACTTGCCAAATTGTCTCTTTGCCTTGGTTAGTATTTCTTTATCAACGGTGATATTACTGAGATCTTCTTCTTCCAATACTTTGAGCGGTGGCTTAACTACAAACAAAGTAATCGCCAGAGTCGCCATTTCCAAACATTGTTTTGTCTGTTCCTGCGTCAATCTAGCCTCTCGATTAAGGCCTCTATTAACCATTGGACCAGCTGCTCCTCCGACTCTACCTCTTAGATTGGGATAATACCAAGCAACTGCTAACCCTTGCCTTGTATACATCTCAGGCGGCAATGTTATCCTTTGGTCCTTACCCGGACCAATCTGAGCCGCCAATATGTCATGGGTACTATCATCGCTAACGCCCGCCTTAACGCGTAGCGCGTCTTTACCCAATTCAACCTGCGTAACAACACCAACGCGCGAGTACAGCCGATCAGCCGGATCTGGATAGCAGTAAAATGGATGTAAATCCAGCTGCACGTGCTTTGGCAAATACAATTCACTCACGTTTATATTATATCATGAATGCGTTATCTAGTCAATCTTTCGCCTTCACGCGCTCGGTTGGCCCAGGTGTCCGCCAACTCATTACCCTCGTCGCCCTCATGACCGCGCACCCAGCGGAGTTCCGCCTGCGAATTCGAATACAGCTCATATAGCTCACGCACGATGTCCAGATTTTTGATCTCGCCGCCCTTCTTTGTCCAGCCGCGCTTTTCCCAGCCTGGAGCCCACTTAGTTACTACGTTAATCCAAAACTCGCTGTCAGTATAAATCACACACGGCGCACCGTCAGCGTCCCGGAGCGCCGCAATCAGCGCCTTGCCTTCCATGCGAATATTGGTCGTCTCGCCATCCTCTGAACCCAAGATCCACGGCTGGAGATCGCGAATTACCGCAAAACCACCCGGACCGGGATTTGGCGAAGCAGAACCGTCAGTATAGTAAATCGTCATATGGCCAATTATATACCATTCAGCGCTCGTCTCGCCATATCGCGAACGCGTTTAAGTAAGGATTTACGCCTATCTAATGCCTGCTCCTTAAAGTGCGCTACTCGTTCACGACTCTGGTTTGTCAGGTGATATTCCTTGGCGCTATCGTCAGCGCTCGTAAAGTAATCCTGCTTACGCTGCCAAATATCGATTATCGCATCAGCTGTCTCGTCAGTCATATCCACTAAATCACCATATATCTTGCGCAGCTTAAAGAAGAAGTGTGCCGCCTTTTTACCAGTTCGTGCCACCAAGCGAGCATCTGGTGTCGAGAACTGCATCTCAAATGGTGCAAATGGCACTCGCTTGTCACCCGTCTCAGAAAAACCAGTAATTTTTGCATCAGTAAAGTCCCTGCCGCTGTCTTTAAAACTAAACAATTCCATGTCGGCGTCAGGAATCCTCTCAAGGACTGCCCTGCGAATATTCTCCTGAAATTCTGGAGATCCCTTGACAACAAAGCATTCCTTATCGCGTCCGGGCGCCGGATATGGCGTAATCTTCTCGTCACTCAAGGCATTAACCACCGCCTCAACATACAAATCGGCCATCTGCTTATCATCATCGGCGATCACCACCGTACCATACAGATCAATTGGGTGAAAATCACCTTCATCCTTCAGTGGCTGAGAGTGCGGCTCATAGTATCCTATGGATCGTAAAAACTTTATAAGGTACGAGCCTCGTCCCTTACCACGAGCTCGCGCCTCTGCCTTAATACCGTTTCGCGCTGTCACAGTAGCAACTGCAAACAGCGTATTGTGGGGTGAGGTTGTCTCCACAGCTGGCCGCAAATCTGGCTTACCAAGCAACCTAGAAAAAATTTGCTTAATATTATTCATGGCAAAGTTAAATCGCTCAGGATTGACCGAGTCCTTGGGGCCAAAATGCGACGACACGACCCTGTCTACTTCATCAATCAGTGGGTCAATGTTACCGCTCAAATCACTACCGTCCACAGCATCACCAATATTTCGCCCAGCGATGATATTGACTTCGTCATGCAACTCAGACGCTAGGTTATCAAGACCAGTCATTTCACACATTGGGGCCAAAAAGTTTTCAGCAAGCACTGCCTGTTTGTAAGCCGCTGCGTCGTGATATGGAGTAGTCTTTAATTTGGCAAGTGTTACCGCCCCAACGATCATCGCTGTTTCTAGTCCAATACCCTGAGCACCCTCACCCTTAGTTGAGAACGTTTTGATCAAATCATCGATACGCGGTACTGGCATCGGCGGATTTTCAGACCACGGACTTTGCGTATTGTCTTTCCCTAAATCATCAGGGATTTGCTGGCCATCTTCTAGCCGCAATGCTTTACCCTGCAATGTCGTCTCATCAATTCCTTCAATATATGACGCAAACAAACCTTGCAAGACCTTATAGTCCTCAAGAATACCAATCACGACATCTCGCTGCGTCTCGGCGGTTATCGTTTCATCATTGTCACGTGCCGAGGTGATGTAATCAATCCGCTCATTTTCCTCAATATCCGTCGGCATCTCTATGATCAGTCTTGCCGCCGAACGACGCGCTGGCGTCATGTGATGACCGCCAAACGTCTCCACTAGTTCCTTAGATAAGGCTTCAGAATGATAAAATATCTCACCTCTCCGAGAGAAGTTACCAGAATTATCAATCGTCTTTGCTGAATTTTGTGTATTGTCCGTCATTGTTAACAGATTACACTATATCACAAAATAAATTCGCATCAACTCACGCGCCACTCTGTCAGCAT
>CAJPSL010000019.1 GCA_905373315.1 Candidatus Saccharimonadota bacterium | reverse complement strand
GTCGAACCAGACACCAAAACCGGCGATATCCTCAGCCTGGAAGACACGTTTTCTGAGGAAGAATTGGCTGAATTTGCACAGCTGATTAGCACCGTCTGGCAAAAAATCACCACCCTGGACCTGCCAGACGTTTCTGGCTATTCAGCAGACTATAAAGGCATGGTGCAGTTCGAAAAGGACTTATTGACAGAGGAAATATAATCATTTTCCATATATTGTTGCTATTTTTTACAGTTCGTGTTATGATATTCATTAGCTTTTATTCGTGGAGCTAGCTCTCGACAAGATGCCGCAAATGGCGTCAAGTCCTGACCATGCTTCGCACAAAAGCATGGTTTGACAGGAGAGTTAGCTCTTTTCTATCGCCGCAACTCGCGGCAGAGAGGGGGGTGAGACCCTTGGCCGGAAACCAAACTGCTGCGCGCCGCCGCGCGCAGCAAGACTATGAGGACGCCGTTAGATACGGCGCGCCCAAAAAAACTCTCGACAACCTCTATGTACTCCTGCTTGAGAAGCAGGCCATAGAGAACGCGGCGACCGGACGGAGCGACCGCCCCAGGAAGCTCCACTGGTAATCTCTTTTGGCAGTCGGGGTTTGTGCGACCCCGAAACCACTGACCTCCACGGTCAGCAAAGGGCGTCTGTCCGCCCACCACTGGGTCAGATTCCCCAGCCAGAAAAGAATCACAGGACATATAGCTCTAAATGGTAGAGCACCCGCGTCGACAACGATGTCGGCGCAACGGGAGGGTGCGGGTTCGAGTCCCGCTGTGTCCGCCGTCGCGGTTGCATGCGCAGTCACACGACCTCATCACCCGTGTGAAGCCGTATGTAAGCGAAAAAACTTGGGTGTTTCGCCACCTCCGCCCGAGTTTCATTGGTTCCTCAGTTTTGTGCAACACAGTACAAAGGCGTACTATGTTATACAAAACAAGGTATGAATACCGCTATATATACCGAGGTCCCAATGTTTTCAACACAGAATGGTCAGGGTTGCCAGGTTTGGGAGACAGGGCATTTGAAGTCCACCGTCTCGCGGGTTCGACTCCCGTCACATCCACTGAGATGACACAATGGCGTGTCATCTCTCCCTCACCGGGTTCGCGAGATTCACTCGTGGCAGTTTTTCTCACCGTCGAGATCAACTCCGAGCAGAACCGCTTGAGCCCACCAACGCCCCTCATTCTCAATGGCGAGAGTGAGGGGTTTTCTCCTTTGTATGGTAAAATAACAGAAATGACATCATTTTGGGACAATCTACCGCAGCCGTTTTTCATCTTGGCACCCATGGAAGCCGTCACTGACGTGGTGTTTCGTCATGTCGTGAAACAGGCGGGCGCGCCCGACGTGTTTTTCACGGAGTTTGCCAATGCCACCGGCTGGGTACACGCTGGTGACAAAGCCATCGCTGGTCGGCTCATCAAAACTGACGACGAACATCCACTAGTCGCCCAGATCTGGGGCGGCGAGCCAGGTGATATGGAACAATTTGCTGCCCACTGCATGGAGCTCGGCTTTGACGGCATTGACATCAACATGGGCTGTCCCGCCAAATCCGCCATCAAATCAGGCGGTGCCGCACTGATTCGCCGACCCGACGTTGCCATGGCCGCCATCGCCGCTGCCAAAACCGCTGGATTACCAGTCAGTGTCAAGACACGGCTGGGCTATACGTATGTTGACGAATGGCGAGAGTGGCTGAGCACACTACTGGCGCAAAACCTCGCCAACTTAACCATCCACCTCCGCACTAAAAAAGAAATGAGCAAAGTTCCAGCGCACTACGAGCTTATCGACGACATCATCAAGCTACGCGACGACATCGCTCCGCAAACTCTCTTGACTATCAACGGCGACGTCCGCGACCGAACCCACGGCGAAGAATTAGTCAGAGCCCACCCAGGCCTCAACGGCGTCATGATCGGACGGGGAATTTTCAGCAATCCGTTTTGCTTTCGGAAAGGCGGAGTGTCTTCAGAGATCGAGGATAAGCGGGTGATCGTCGGCGGGGCAGCACCCATTTCTGAACAAATCTCTGATTTTTCAGAAGAAGGGGCAGACCAACTAGCAGGACCCGCGTCTAGCGACCTACGTGCCGTCACAAACGGCGACGATGGGAGCAGTAATGTTAAATCGGAACTTATATGTCTATTACATTACCACCTTGACCTCTTTGACCACTACCAATCAACCCTCGGCCGCCCCTACGAAACCCTCAAACGCTTCTTCAAAATCTACATCCGCGATTTCGACGGCGCCAAGGAACTGCGCGACCAGCTGATGCACACCAAGACGACCGACGAGGTGCGATCAATACTTGCACACAACGATCGTCCACATTATACTTATTGACATGACAACAAAAAAACAAAAACTGCAAAAACAACAGACTATAGACACATGGATCGTCATAGCATTATGGGCGAGTGCTATCTGGTTCTCGCTCGCACGCGGATTCATTACTGGCATCGGCGGTTGGGTACTAGCACTACTTGGCCCGTGGGCGCTTATCGTTAGCTGTATCTGTCTCGCAATCATCTCCCGACAAGTGAAAAAACGCCATGCATCAAAAGACCATCTCACCACAATAGTACGTGCTTCCTTTATCGTCATGTCAATCTCATTATTTATCTGCGGCCTTGCAATGCCTGATTTTAGCGACATAGAGACCTTTTCAACATTATCCGTGTATACAAATAACGCTATTTCATTTGAAACATCAAAAGCTATCGCCATTATCTCAGGGTTTGTAGTAGTTCTGTCTCTATTCGTGGCTGTTACTTTTGGCATCGCTGAAGACAGAGAAGAGACGACGGAAGACGTCGCTATTTAGATTAGTATTAATTAGAGTCTTAGCGCTGTACGCAAATTGCTTGATAAAATATAGATTATATGATATAATACAAAAGATGCGCCAGTTTGAAGGATATTCGCTCACAACACCAATCACCATCGGTGATGTGCATAATCTATCAAAACAAGTAACTCGACTACCTCGAGGGAGTATCGCTCTATTAGGCACCGACCGACTCGGCATACCATTAGAGCAGCTCGACATAGAACTAACGCCTCGTGATGATTACGCAGAAGGTCGTCGTAACAGCATCAATAAGGTTGGGTTTTATGACGCAACATTGTATTGCTCAGACATACCCCTCGTAACTCAGCCTTGGGCAATCAAGCCATATCTTACCTCTCGTACAGCCGTGAAAGACATTACCACAATGCAAGCCATTAATAACCTACAACATCCTCGAGCAATTCGCACTTTTGAACCAAGAGGCATTGCTCATCTCGAAAATGGTGAGGTGGCTGTTATTAGTGATTTTGTACAGGGTGTACGTAGCTGCGACAGCCTAGTTGATGCATACCGCGAAACGACACTACCTGAGGAAAAAGCGCGACTTATCGCCCGTACTGCATTCTCTACTATGCACTATTTTCACAGCCTCCCAGAGCCATATACAATGAACGACGCACAAATAAAGAACTTTGCATTTACTATCAATACCGAACCGTGGTGTATTGACACTGAAAAATTTCTATCGACAGACAAAGATGACCCATCATCAATCGGTCAATTCGGACGAGATATTGAGTGCTGTGTTTATTCAATGAGCGGTCAATCCAATAATGACGGTCAGCAAATGTTAATTCCCGAACTTATTATTGAGCATTTTATTAAGCCATACGAAGAGGATATCTCTAATCTATTTCCCCGCGATACCGCTAGTATTATGCAAACGTCGATCGAAAATATCAAACAAGACATAGCTCAAGGAGTCTGATGTCAGGATCCTTAGTGGCGATGTAGTTAGCGTCGTCGCTTATGCCGCTGCAAATCAGCCACCTTCAACCGCACTAAGTGTCGGTCGATGAGCTGTTTGGCTTTCTCGCGCTCTATTTGGTCGTCGGCGTTGTCGCGGGCTGCAATGGCTCGCTCCAGCGCCGCCTGAGTTTCTGCTTCAATGATGTCGTCACCATGGTCAGCCTCGTCAACCAAAATCCGCACGCCTGTTTGATCAATCTCTACCACACCGCCAGAGATAGCGAAGAATTCTTCTTCCTGCGTCTCCTTGGTGCGGCGGACAGTGATGACGCCATCCCTCGCCACCGTCACTAGCGGCTCGTGGCTCGGCAGCACCGAAATTTCGCCGTCAATCGTCGGGATAGTAACCGAGTAAACCGTTTCATCCAGCTTGACACCACCGAGCGTTACCAGCTTCAAATTCATCAGGCTAGTCCTTCTTTGCCTCTGGTTGCTTTGCTGCTTCAGCGTCGCGAGCTACCTGGTCGGCCAAAGTGCCTTGCACCATGTAGAACCAGCTCTCTGGCTTGTCGTCGTATTTACCAGCCAAGATGTCGGCAGCGTCGCGGATGGTGTCTTCCAACTTGACGTATACACCTGGGTTACCAGTAAACTTCTCGGCCACGTGGAATGGCTGCGCTAGGA
The DNA here is from genome assembly GCA_905373315.1 of Candidatus Saccharimonadota bacterium. Taxonomy (GTDB): domain Bacteria; phylum Patescibacteriota; class Saccharimonadia; order Saccharimonadales; family Saccharimonadaceae; genus Nanosynbacter. The sequence goes on along the minus strand of CAJPSL010000019.1, from coordinate 3,205 downwards.
AGCGCTGGATGCGGCGAGCCCGAGCAACAATTTGCTTCTGGTCGTCCGACAACTCTTCCATACCAAGGATGGCGATGATATCCTGCAGTTCTTTGTACTGCTGCAACACTCGCTGAACTTCGCGCGCCACGCGGTAGTGTTCCTCGCCAACGATTTCTGGGTCGAGCGAGTTAGAGCTGGAGTCCAACACATCAACAGCTGGGTAAATACCAATTTCCGTCAAAGCACGGTTCATCACGATGGTCGCATCCAGGTGAGCGAAGGTCGTGGCTGGCGCTGGGTCAGTCAAGTCGTCAGCTGGCACGTAGACCGCCTGAACGGAGGTAATCGAGCCCTTTTTGGTTGAGGTGATGCGCTCCTGTAGAGCACCCATTTCCTGCTGCAAGTTCGGCTGATAGCCCACAGCACTTGGAAGTCGGCCCAGCAATGCCGACACCTCGGCACCAGCCTGGGTGTAGCGGTAAATATTGTCGATAAACAGCAGCACGTCCTTACCTTCGTCACGGAAGGCTTCAGCCATCGCCAGACCCGACAGTGCCACACGCAGACGTGCTCCAGGTGGCTCGTTCATCTGACCAAACACCAGCGAGGTCTTGTCCAGCACGCCAGCCTCTTCCATCTCGTAGTACAAGTCATTTCCTTCGCGAGTACGCTCACCAACGCCGGCAAAGACCGAGTTACCAGAGTGGAACTTAGCGATATTGTTGATCAGCTCGGTGATCAGGACGGTTTTACCGACACCAGCACCGGCGAACAGACCAGCTTTACCACCTTTGGCCAGCGGTGCGATCAGGTCGACAACCTTGATTCCAGTTTCCAAAATCTCTGTCTTGTTTGACTGTTCGGAAAGATCTGGAGCAGGGCGGTGAATTGGCGCGGTTTTACCCTTTGGCTGCGGTTTCTCGTCAATCGCTTCACCAACCACATTGAACATGCGCCCCTGAGTCTCGGCGCCCACCGGCACAGAAATCGGCGCACCAGTCGCCACCACTTCCGCACCGCGAGCCAAGCCGTCAGTCGACAACAGGGCAATCGTTCGCACGGTGTGCTCGTCGAGGTGCTGCGCTACTTCCAGCACCAACGTCTCTTTGCCATTTTTAACATGCAACGCATCATAAATTGCCGGCAGCTTAACGTCACGTGGAAATTCCACATCGACCACCACGCCAACGATTTGAATAATTTTTCCTAAATCTTTTGCCATCTTGTTCTCCTTTATCATTGTTCCATCGCCTCCACACCACCGGAAATTTCTGCCAATTCCTGGGTAATTGCACCCTGACGGGCTTTGTTCATCGCCAGTGTCAGGTCGTCCACCAGGTCAGATGCATTATCCGTCGCATTCTTCATAGCCATCATCCGCATGGAGTGCTCACTAGCACGAGCATCCAGTAGCGCTTGAAACAGTCGCGCGCCCGTCAAACGGTAGGCGACGGCGTCCAGTACCTCTGGGATGCTTGGCTCGTACTTGGCGTCAGAAACCGTGTTTGAAACTTCACTTGGGTCAATTAATGCTTTGGTTCCTGCTGGCAATAACCGCGACAGTTCCGCGGTTTGCACCATGCTATTCACAAATCGTGTATATACCAACGTCACCGCGTCAACTTCGCCATTCTCAAACATGCTGATGGCAGTGTTCAAAATCGTGTGAAAAGTCAGTCCGGACGGCTGGTCTGGCAAATTGTCATAATTACCCACCACTTTGGTATCCTTCAAGCGTGATGCAAACTGCGAAGCTCGGCGGCCAACTGTCAAGGTCAAATTCTCAATGCCGCGCTCATCATCACGCTTCAGTAGCTCCAGATATTTCTTCAGAACATTGGTATTATACGCACCAGCCAGACCTTTGTCGCTGGCAATGACGATGATTAGACGCTTAGTAATTTTGCGGCGCTTAAACAGCGGGTGGTTATCCGTTGCACCTTGACTGGCCAGGTAGCTCAGCAACTCCTCGGCTGCCATGGTGTAGGGAGCTGATGCCTTGTCCGCTTCTTGCGAACGGTGCATTTTGCTGGCGGCTACGAGCTGCATCGCCTTAGTGATTTGCTTGGTCGAATCCACCGAGCGAATGCGATTTTTCAGCGCACGAGTACTCGGCATGAATTACTCCTCAAACCCTTTCGCTGCCACCTGCGTTGCCTCGTCAATGACCTGGAGTTGCTCGTCAGTTGGCTTGGCGCCCTTATTCAATTCACGCATGGTGTCTTTAGCGTTATTCCAAAGCTGTGTCAACAGGCCAGCCTGTGCTTCCTTGATCTTAGCGACCGGCACGCTGTCAAAGGCGCCGCTAGTCACCGCATGGATGCTGACAAATTGCTCCCAAACGCTCATCGGCTGATACTGCGGCTGTTTGAGCAGTTCAGTCAAGCGCTGACCGCGGTCAATTTGCGCCTTGGTCGCGTCATCCAGGTCCGAGCCAAATTGCGCAAACGATGCCAATTCACGGAACTGTGAAAGGCCGAGCTTCAGGTTACCACCAACTGATTTAACCGCCTTAGTCTGGGCAGCACCACCGACGCGGGAGACTGACAGACCAGCGGAGATAGCTGGGCGAATACCTTGGTAGAACAGATCGGTTTCCAGGAAAATCTGACCGTCGGTGATGGAAATCACGTTGGTTGGAATATAGGCCGAGATGTCACCAGCCTGCGTCTCGATGATCGGCAGGGCAGTCAGCGAACCAGCACCCAATTCGTCTGATAACTTGGCTGAACGTTCCAGCAGGCGAGAGTGCAGGTAGAAGACATCACCAGGATATGCCTCACGCCCTGGTGGACGACGGAGCAAGAGCGACATCTGACGGTAGGCCACGGCGTGCTTGGTCAAATCGTCATAAATCATCAGCGCATGGCCGCCGTTGTCGCGGAAATATTCACCCATGGCCGTACCAGCATATGGTGCCAGGTATAGCAGGGAAGCTGCGTCCGACGGGCTGGTCGCCACCACGATGGTTTGCTCCATCACGCCTTCTTCTTTCAGGCGGTCAACCAACCGGGCAATCTTTGATAATTTCTGTCCAATTGCCACGTAGACGTTCACCACGCCAGTCTTTTGCCGTGCCTGGTTGATCATGGTGTCGATAGCAATCGCGGTCTTACCAGTCTGGCGGTCACCGATGATCAGCTCACGCTGCCCGCGACCGATTGGGAACATGGCGTCAATTGACATAATACCGGTCATCAGTGGCTCATGCACCGACTTGCGG
>CAJPSL010000018.1 GCA_905373315.1 Candidatus Saccharimonadota bacterium | reverse complement strand
GGCGGGGCAGCACCCAAAAATGTTTTCAGCTTACCTGAAAAATTTTCAGGGGCGGACCGAGCGACAGGACCCGCGGGGAGAAAAGTGCGCGCATAATGCCCCGTCGCAATATACTCCGCACCCGCCGCCAACGCCGCCTCCAAAAACAGCTTAAACTTGACCTCTTGATTACACATCACATCAGGGTTTGGCGTGCGACCTGCTTGATATTCGCGGATCATATAGTCAACAACATTTTGCTTGTATTCTTTCTGGAAATCAAACACCTGAAAATCAATTCCCAGTCCCACCGCCACGCGTTTGGCGTCAGCCACATCCTCAGCCCACGGACAGTGCATACCCGGCAAATCTTCCGACCAATTTTTCATATAGACGCCGGTCACGTCGTGACCTTGCTCAACCAATAGTGCTGCCACCACTGACGAATCAACGCCGCCCGACATACCAACAAACACCCGAGCCATCAGCGTGTTCCTCCGATGGTAAACAAGCCAATTTTGATCAATTCACCAACTGCCAACCACCAACCCCACGGCGTCAGCCACCACAAATCACCCCAATGTTTATCACGACTGACTGGGTGTGACAGCACTTCCACCCCAGGCACCTGCGCCGCAAACTCAGACCGAGCTCGCTGCATATGATAACCACTAGTCACCAAAATGATACGCTTCATTTTGCGAGCAGTGATGACTGATTTTACTTCAACTGCATTCTGTTTTGTCGTCTCAGAATGGTCTTCAATGATAATATGCTTATCTGGTACGCCCTGTGACAATGCTCGACGTTTCATAGCCTCAGCATTGGACAAGCCCGTCTTATCAGCTGCTGCACCCGACATGATGAGTAATGACGACCATTTCTGCTTATATAAGCGAATCGCTTCATCAGTTCGTGCATCAGTGTCTCCACCAGAAACCGCTACGATGGCGTCAGCCGCCGCACACTCACCGGAGCCAGGGCCAGAACACTTCGCCAAATCATCTGGCGCTAGATACATTGTCAAGCCAATGATAATCACCACCACAACAACAGCCAGTCCAATCAATCGATGAATCATCGCATTCTCTCCTGCTCTTTTCGCACTGATTGGATGATCAGTTCGGCCGCTCGGATAACCGCTGCTTCATCATTTAACCTTCCAAGGGTGATGCGTAAACTGCCATCAATATCTGAGTCACTCAAACCGATAGCCGATAGCACATGCGAACGCGTACCGGAGTTGGCGGCACAGGCACTACCCGTCGCCACCATCACACCATGCATTTCCAACAAAAACACCAATCGTTCAGCATCCAAGCCCGGAAAAGAAATATTCAAAAAATTCGCCAACGACTTTTTGCGATCAGACGAAATGATCATTTCCGGTAGTTCAGCCTTGAGTCTCTGAATCATACCATCACGCAATCCCTGTAGCCGCTTGACTTCAGCTTTGCGCCGTTTGGCAGCCAATTCCAAAGCCTCAGCAAAACCAACCACCCCAGCCACATTTTCCGTGCCACTACGAAGACCCAGCTCTTGCCCACCTCCTACAATGGTCGGCGCAATATGTACACCCGGACGCACCCACAGCAGGCCGACTTGCTTTGGTCCGTAAACTTTCGCCGCACTGAGCGTCAGCAAGTCAACGCCCAATCGTTTTACTTTTATATCCAACAATGTCGCCGCCTGAGATGCATCGGTATGGAAATAGAGCGGCGTATCCTCGCCAGTAGACCGACGCCGTTCCCGCTCTGCTTGAATGACGCGAGCAATCTCTTCAATTGGTTGCACATAGCCCAGCTCATGATTTGCCAGGGCGATTGATACAAAACCAACCTCTGGCGTAAGAGCTTGCTTCACTGCTTCTGGAGAAATTCTTCCCTTATAATCCGGCTGGATCAACACCGGTTCTCGGTGGCGGCCGGCAGCCGACAAAACTGATGCGTGTTCGATGGTCGCAACTGCGCAGGTTGCCCGCTGCGCCGCCTGAAATGCCAAATTAACCGACTCTGTAGCACCAGCCGTCATCACCAATTCATCCGCAACAACGCCCAGAGCTTGGGCAATGCGCGCTTTAGCAGCTTGATAGTCACGCTTAACTGCGACACCAGCAGCATACGGGCTGGATGGATTGAAAAATTTCTCAGAAAAATAGGGCTGCATCGCCTCAACCACCAACGGGTCCATCGGCGTTGCCGCCGCATGATCAAGATATATCAAATTATCATTCACTGCTATCTATTATACCACTTGCAAAGGTTTGCCAGTGTCTGGATCTTGTTTATATAATTTGCGCGAAACACGCTCATAATACTCTTTCACCGCCAAGACAAAGTTGTGTAATTCCTCGCCTTCCAGGTAGCTGTACTGATAGTTTGGCTGAACCTTCAACACGCCCTTTTCCTGGATCTCATATTTGGTCGTCAATTCTTGCACTTTGCCATCAGCACCAACCACTTCTTCATACCAAATCCACGTTTTCTCATCCAGGTTGAAAAATTCTCGGCGCTGCACATGTTCAGGCTTATCACCAAAAATCGTCGCACCAATTTGGCTCTCCATCTGAATCAACTGCCGCTCGGTCAGCGGCTTAGCTGGTCGGTCTTTACGCCGGATTCGCATCAACGGCTTCACCGACTCGTCTGCAAAAACCAGGCTTGCAGCTTTTTTAAGAATCTTACTCATATGCCAAACCTCCTTATGCTGCTAATTCAAAATCAGCTTTAGTTACAGAGTCAGTCTGTCGCATTTTGGCCAGATACTCACCAATTTCCTTAGAATATCGCACTGCTTCAACGGGATCTTTGGGGTGTTTAGGGAATTCAATCAATAATGTCTGTGGAGCTTCCATTGACTTGGCTAAGTTTGATGCTTCACTTTCACCGGTACTGTCACGCATGGCAGCACTTGATAGTGAACGAGTGTCGGCATTTTGATGCGTAGCAAGCTTGTCAGCACGACCGACAGGAGTAGCCTCAAAATTCAGCGTATTTGCCTCTTTTGAGGCAGCTTCCAACGCCGCATTAACTTCTTTGTCGTACGTACCCGTGTTGTTCTCTCGCATATTTCTCCACTTTTACAAGCCAAAAAGTTTTACCGTGTTATCGGTTGCTGCTTTTTCGAGGTCGTGAAGCGCCAGCTTGCGCTCCGCCGCCCAATACTTTGCCACCAACTCCACATATTCTGGCTTATTCATCTTACCACGAAATGGCTTTGGTGTCAAGAATGGCGCATCAGTTTCTAGTAATAATCGCTCCAGCGGGATAGAAGCGAACAATTCTCGCTGCGTTTGGTCTTTGGTAAACGTGCTAATGCCATTCAAACCAACATACAGCCCGCGGGCAAATCCCTTCTCCAAATTGCGACGCGTATCAGTGAAGCTATGCAGAACACCGCGTACGCCATGGAAATTATCAAAAATCGGCCAAAAGTCATCCCACACCGACGGCTGGTCGGGCGCGCCATCGCGAATATGAAAACTAACCGGCAGATCATAATCCACCGCCAACTGCAGCTGCGCCTCCAGCGCCTGGATCTGCACATCGCGCGGGCTGTGATTGTAATAATAATCAAGCCCGATCTCGCCAATCGCCACAATTGGTGAATTATCCTCTCTACTTTTAAGCAGTTGCTCCACCTCACCCCAGCCATCTTTGCTGTCGTGCGGATGAACGCCAACTGCCGCCCAAGTATAGTCGCGATTCGCGGCAAATTCCACTGCTTGATGACTACTGCGCTGGTCAGTGCCAACACAAATCATGCCGATGCCCGCTGCGATTGACTGCTGGTATAATCCCTCACGACTATCCGTGAAGAACTCAGTGTCGTGCACATGGCAATGCGAATCGATCAAACGCAAATCTGTCGCCGTGTGATGCTCCGCTACTGAATTCATAGTTATTTTCCTTGGGTTTCTACTTTTGGCGCACGTGGATCAGGCGTGTGGAGATATTTGCGTGGAAATAGTGGCGTCAACTGTGACGGCACGACGCCACTGGCAAACATCTCATGAATCTTCTCAGCAGTTTGTGGCATGAATGGGCGAAGCATATCAGACACTTGCAGCAACGTACCACAAGCATACGCTAAAATCTCGCCTAAGTGTGCTTCCGCTTCTGGGTCCTTAGCGCGCTTTTTGGCAACCTGCCACGGCTGGACACGCTCAATGTACTGATTTAGCGCACGGATAATTTGCCAAATTTCATCCATGGCCTGATTGAAAGCAAAGCTCTCCATGAAGTGGCGGTATGGGCCCATGTCGTGTTCAGCCTGCGGCGCATCGCCAATGACACCTGCCTGATACGACTGCACCATCTTGGCCACGCGCTGCACCAAATTACCCAGGTCATTACCCAGTTCGCCGTTATAGGCGGCTTCAAATTTCTCCCACGTAAAGTCGCCGTCGTCCTGAGTTGGCACGTGGCGCAGGAAATAATAGCGAAAGGCTTCAACGCCATAGTGCGGGATGATATCAGCTGGACCGACACCATTACCGAGACTCTTACTCATTTTGGCGCCACCAACGTTGATAAAGCCATGCACTAGTAACACCTTTGGCAGCGGCAAATCCAGCGCCATCAGCATCGCCGGCCAAATCCCAGCGTGGAAGCGAAGGATATCCTTACCAATCACCTGCACATTTGCTGGCCAATAACTCTGCCACTCTTCTGAACGGTCAGGATAGCCGATGACCGTTATGTAATTACTCAGCGCATCCAGCCAGACATACATCACCTGCGTGTCATCGCCTGGCACTGGCACACCCCAGCTCAGATTCTTTCGCGGACGCGAAATTGACACATCTTTCAGGCCATCCTTCATCAATTCCAAAAACTCTTTTTTGCGAAATTCTGGCACAATTTTCATTTTGTTTGACTCAATGGCCTGGCGGATATTCTCCGAAAAAGCACTGGTTTTGAAATAATAATTCTCTTCGCTCAGCCGTTGGTATGGTGACTGGTGGTCGGGACAAATGCCGTTATTTTCAGCTGCTTCTTTGTCAGTGACGAACGCCTCACAACCTTGGCAGTACCAGCCTTCGTACGTACTTTTGTAAATATAGCCAGCCTCAGCAAGTTTTCGCCAAATGTATTGCACCGCGCCAACATGATGCGGATCAGTCGTGCGGATAAAATCGGTCGCCGAAATATTCAACTCAGCGATCATGTTTTGAAAATTGCCGTGCATTTGATCGACATAGGCTTGAGGCGTCTGATTTTGACTGGCAGCTTTGGCAGCAATTTTATTGCCATGCTCATCCACACCCGTCTGGAAACGCACCTCGCGGCCGTTTTGCCGCTGATACCGCGTCCACACGTCCGCCAACATATAGTCCATGGCGTGTCCGATGTGTGGCAAACCGTTGACATAAGGAATAGCAGTAGTGATATAGGCGTGTTGTTTAGTCATGCTACTCATTGTATCATTATCTGGAACAATTTTCACCGATATGCGTTCGCCGAGGGCTCATCCACGCATCATTGCTACCACTGCAATTCGCCCCGCCGTATCACCAGCTGAATGTGAAAAATAGTTCGGATCATCTGCGGTGTCGATTGGCGAGATGAAAATATTGTCAGCAGGAACGCCCGCCCGGACAGCCAGCGAACGATTGAATCCTTGCATGTCCAGATAAATTCCGTCAGCCGTTTGACGATAGAAATTTTGCCAATTCGTATCATTTGTATGATCAAAATAATCCATACAGTAATTTTTCTGCGTGATGCTTGGCGACATCCAAATTTGCAGCTCTTTTGCCTGGCTGCCGCGCTCGACAAAATACCGAACTGCCCGAGACATTAACTGCGCAACCGTCGAATGCCGACCCAAATGCACCAACATCAGCGCCCGACGCTTTGGATCATAAATGGCGGTGGCGATACAGTCCGCCACTGGCAAGAATAAACCGACACCAACCGCTTCAGTATAGAGCGCGTCAGCAAAAATCCCCTCGCTGTTATGTCGAGTCGTGTCAGCTTCAGTAACGTCAGCGATGGCATCAAACGTTTGTCCTTGGTCATACGAAATTACGTGATAGACAACGTCGTCGTAATTAACGCCAATTTGATCGCAAAACCGCCACCGATTGTCCAGCACCTCAGCTACGTGGCGCACGAATACGGTTGAGCATGGTACCGTCGTCTTTCGACGAAACCGCAACCAACAGATCAGACGGAAAACACGTCGGCTGATCTGCTGCAATCATCGCACCCGCCATTCTTTGAGCAACCGCTGCCAATCTGCAATCGCCAAATCTTCGGCACGAGCATCAGGAGAAATGCCAGCCTTTTTTAGCAGCTGTTCGGCGGTATCTTTACTAACACCCAGTCCGCCGCTCAAACTGGAGCGCAGTTTTTTACGCTTAGCCGAAAAACCAGCTTTGACAACACGGAAAAAATCTTTGTGGTATTCAGGGGCGACTAGTGGTTTGGTGCGAGTCCTCAATACCACCACCTGCGAATCAACTTTCGGCGGTGGCGTGAAAAACTGCCGCGGTACTTCAATATCGAGTTCTGCCTCGGCAAACAGTTGCGCGCTGACCGCTAAAATGCTCATTTCGCCAGGCTCCGCCGCGATGCGCTGGGCGACCTCTTTCTGTACCAACAGCACCGCCAAGCTCGGCTTATTTTCCGCTGTCATCAACTTTTCAACAATTTTGCTCGTGATGTAGTATGGCACATTGGCAACTACTTTATAGCCCTTCGGCAGCTGATTCAAATTAAACTGCAAAATATCTTCGTTGATAACTTCCAGGTTTTTACCAGGAAATTGTCCTGGTAACTTGCGCGCCAAATCCGCGTCAAATTCTACTGCCACCACGCGCCCGGCTCGCGCCAACAACCGGCTGGTCAACGTGCCAAGTCCTGGCCCAATCTCCAAAACCACATCATCTTTGCTCAGCTCCGCCGCCTCAGCAATCTCTGCCAAAACCTCTGGGTCGCGCAGCCAGTGCTGGCCTAATTCTTTTTTCGGCCCACGCGCTGACGCCATCTAACGTCCGTCCCCGTTCGTCCAGTCAGTCGCCAGGTCAAACCCGTGCGGATGACGCACGGCAAAGCCGCCGGTATCATACACCTTGCCAGGACCCATGCTGGTTTCCACTACCGAGCAGCGCGGATAATTACCATAATTTGCCGCCACCAAAATGTAGCCATCCTTGTCCACTTTAGCGCCGTCTGCCCGCACGGTATAACCACCGCCGCCGCAGGCATTGATGACGACATTCATCGGCAGGTCATAGTAGGTTTCGCGGTGTGATATGCCCCGTGAGTCGGTAAACTGCTGGGTACTTTTGGCTTTAGTTAAAGCATTAGGCAACCTGGCACCAACAATCTCTATCTGTGCCACGGGCTGATTGGTAATTTGTTCAGCAACTTTATTTTTTGCAATTTCTGTGCCATCACCCTTCACTTTCACGCTGTGTGTTACTTGTTTAGAGCCAACAGCACCCGCCTGTTGCACCTGTTTAAAACCAACGGCGTGTGCGTAACTTTTTGCTGATTGTACCTCAAACTGGACCGGCTCTTCGGTGATGACGGTATATTCGTGAACTGATTCTCTTTCGGTATTTTGAGTGAGTCTTCTCTGGACTGACGATACCGCCAAAAAGACAGTTAATGCCACTGCAGCCATCAGCCCTGTTATCGTCACTGCTACTTTTGGAGTTTTTAGTAAAAACCAATACCGCTTCATGTAATTCCTAAAGGCTACCTGACATTACCGGTAGATGTCTTGTAGACCCATCCTTACCTTACAG
>CAJPSL010000017.1 GCA_905373315.1 Candidatus Saccharimonadota bacterium | reverse complement strand
TGCTGTGGCTAGATAGGGCAAATTCCTCCTGGGCTACTGTTTTGAGATTGCCAAATCAGCCCTCGAAACACTCTATCAATTACCCGCCAAAACCAAAATCGCCGTCTTGGGAGATATGAACGAGCTTGGCGATACAACAGCGTCTGAACACCGCACACTCGGTACCCTATGCGACCCAGCGCAGCTATCGCACGTCATCACTGTCGGATCCAACGCAGCTACATTCTTGGCGCCAGCTGCCCAAGACAACGGCTGTACTGTCACCTCGTTTAATATAGCCATCGATGCTGTAGAATTATTACAATCCCTCGCCCGTCAGGACACTATCCTATTATTCAAAGGATCTCAAGGCGGTGTCTACCTTGAAGAAGCCATCAAACCACTCCTCAAAAGTTCGAAAGATACCGAAAAACTTGTCCGCCAATCCAAAGAATGGCTTAGCAAAAAACAAGCTTTTTTCGGCAAGTCATTGAGTTAATTATTCTGCTTTTTCCTGTCCCAAAATTTCACGTACCACCTGGCTATCATTCCACGGCAGCCGTTGTCCATTCACGATTCGATATTTCTCATGTCCCATTCCAGTGATCAGCACCATATCACCCTTCTGCGCAGAGCCAAGCGCCCGCTCAATCGCCTGTCGCCGGTCAGGAATTTCCGTCGTCTTGGCGTCACCATGCGCCCGTTCAATTCCTTCATAGATCATTCGCCTGATCTGATCAGGGTCTTCGTTGTAGCTTTCTTCGTCGGTTAGGAATATCCTGTCGGCATTTTTGGCAGCAATTTCGCCCATAGTTGGCCGCTTGCTCTTGTCGCGATCCCCACAAGCCCCAAACACCAAAATCACTCGACCCTTGGCGATCTTACGAGCGGCTGTCAATAATTTATCCAATGCATCAGGGGTGTGTGCATAATCCACGATTACATCATAACCAACACCCTCGACTGCTCGCTCAAACCTGCCAGGAACCGCCTCGACGTTAGCCACGCCTTCTTGGATATCTTGTAATTTCACACCCAACAAATACGCTAACGTCACCGCCGCCGTCATATTGTGTACATTAAATTCACCCGGCAGCGCCGTCGCCAGCTCCAAATGCGTTTGATGATCCAAAATCACATCGGCTTCAGTACCCTTGCGGTACAGCTTCACTCGCTGAATCTGCGCCTCTGCTTCCGGATGCTTACCGTAGGTCATTTTTTGTTCACCAGCAACGAATTGATCAAAATAGTCATACCATTCATCATCGCGGTTCAAAATGATATATCGCGGTTCCAGTGCAAACAGCTTACCCTTAGCCGCTGCATAATTCTCCATGGTTTTATGATAATCCAAATGATCCTGTGTCAAATTGGTCATCACTGCTGCCTCAATCGGCACTCCGTCAAGCTTGTGCTGGTCAAGCGCGTGCGACGTGATTTCCAACACGACATAGTCCACATCAGCCTTTTTTGCATCACGAAAGAACTGCTGCATCCTGCCAGTCGAAGCCACCGTTGCGTTCAAATCATTAACCTGAGCCTTCCCTGCCACCTCGATCAACGCCGTCGTGAACATCGCTGTCTTAAATTTGGCCTCCTTCAAGATCTCATTGATATAGCAGGCAGTCGTTGTCTTCCCGTTGGTGCCAGTTACTGCGATAACTCGCAAGTTTTTTGACGGGTTACCATACCGCGCGCTCAATAGTCGTACTCTGACTCGGCGATATCCATTCTCCACGCCATGCAAAGCACTAGCGGGCAAAATACTTCTGGCTGCTTTGACAAGAATCTGTTTCATATATCCATGATACCACTTTTGCGTGCCGATTCACACTTCCAGACAACAGAGGCGAATATGTGCTATACTATTGCCTAGTTATGAGGATTTTGGGAATTGAATCAAGCTGTGATGAAACAGCTGCCGCTGTCGTCGAAGATGGTCATCTACTATTATCAAATGTTGTTAACTCACAAATCGATATCCATGCCGAATATGGTGGCGTCATTCCAGAAATTGCCGCCCGTTCACATCTGGAGGTTATCAACCCGGTTGTCAAAAAGGCGTTATCTGAGGCCAACTGTACTTGGGATGATATCGACGCCATCGCCGTCACTTACGCTCCTGGCCTCATCGGTTCGCTCCTTGTTGGTACCCTCGCTGCCCGCACCCTCGCCATTATTCATCACAAACCGTTGTATAAAATACATCATGTAGAAGCTCATGTGTATGCTAATTTCATCAACCAGCAGTCTGATAGCTTATCTTTAACACTGCCAAAAAACCAACCTACCTTCCCTCTCCTTGCCCTTATCGTCTCTGGTGGACATTCACAGCTCGTCCTGTTCCGTAACCATGGCGACTACCAGCTCATCGGCCAAACCCAAGATGACGCCGTCGGTGAGGCGTTCGACAAAGTCGCTAAAATTATCGGTCTACCCTACCCTGGCGGCCCTGCCATCGCCAAAGCAGCTGAGCTCGGTGATCCGCAGGCCTTTCATCTACCCATCGCTAAGCTCGTTGGTGAGTATGACTTTTCCTTCTCTGGCCTTAAAACAGCCGTTCTGAGGACAGTGCAGCGCGAAGTCGGTAAAGACTTTACCTTTCCTTCACACGAGCTCCCTGCCCTGGTGACTGACGAATTACAACACAACATGGCAGCCAGCTTCCAGTACACTGCCATCAAAACCCTGGTCGATAAAACCAAGAAAGCTTATGACAATTTTCAGCCTGCTTCCGTCGTCATCGCTGGTGGTGTCGCCGCCAATCAAGAACTGCGCCGCCAACTAAGCCTAGCCCTGCCTATCGACATTGAATACGCACCCATCCAGCTCTGCACCGACAATGCCGCTATGATCGCCGCACTCGGTTATTTCCGCGCCCACATTAACCAGCCTGCCGACCCATACAACATGGAAGTTCAACCAAGTCTATCTATGCTGGACGCAGCGTAAGCCATGGCGCCAAAATCCCAGTTCTATGGTATACTATAACCAGAAATAAACATGGGAGAATACACACATAAGCTCGCTCGAGGGTACTTTTTCGTGTGAAAAGTAGTCAGTGGTTTATGTGTGCCATTTTTCCCGTGAAATATATAGGAATCAGATCATATGCAATTAGCCAAACAATACATTCCAAATGACTACGAACCAGATATTTATGCCCTATGGGAGACGAGCAATTCTTTTGCGCCCACAGGTGAAGGTAAGCCGTACAGTATCGTCATGCCACCACCAAACGCCAACGGCAACCTACATATCGGACACGCGCTTGATATGAATCTGAAGGATATCTTGATTCGCTATCATAGGCTCAAGGGCGATGATGCAGTATTTATCCCCGGTGCCGACCATGCTGGCTTTGAAACATGGGTAGTCTACGAAAAAGAGCTGGCAAAGCAGGGTAAAAGTCGCTTTGATTTTTCGCGAGAACAATTGTACAGCCAAGTATGGAACTTTGTCCAAGAAAAGCGTGGCAATATGGAATTACAGCTACGCGCCTTGGGTACTAGCGCCTCCTGGAAGCACCTTACATTCACTCTAGACGACAAGGTGATACAGACGGTGTACGATACCTTCAAACAGATGTGGGAAGATGATCTGATCTACCGAGGTGAACGAATCGTTAACTACTGTACTGTCCACCAAACGAGTTTTGCTGACATTGAGGTCGAACATAAAACAGAGAAGGGTACGTTATGGAAAATTGCCTACCCAACATTGGACAAAATTGGCGAGATCGTAGTTGCCACCACCCGTCCTGAGACCATGCTTGGTGACGTAGCGGTGGCTGTTCACCCTGATGACGAGCGCTACAAAAAACTCATTGGTACTCGCATTCTCCTGCCAATTATCGACCGCGAAATCCCAATCATCGCTGACGAATACGTCGACATGAGCTATGGTACTGGGGCCGTCAAAATAACCCCAGCGCATGATCCAAATGACTTTGAGATGGCAGAACGTCATGGCCTGCCGATCAAAAGTATCATCAGCCACGATGGTAAGCTAATCAACGTGCCGCCACAATTCTTAGGCCTAGATCCACAAGAAGCGAGACGCCGCATCCTAGCCGCCCTGGAAGCCATGGAGCTACGTCGCGGTGAATCTGACATTGAACATGCCGTCGGTCATTGTTACAAGTGTGGCACCGTTATTGAACCAATGGTTAAAGAGCAGTGGTTTATCAAAATGCAGCCACTGGCTAAGCCAGCCATTGAGGCACTAGAGAAAGGGGAGATTACTTTCCACCCAGCCTCAAAGCGTAAAGAACTCATCGCCTACCTGGAGCAGCTCAAAGACTGGAACATCTCCCGACAGATTCCGTGGGGTATCCCAATTCCAGCCTTTGTTAATGAAACCGACTCAAACGACTGGATCTTTGACACCCGGGTGACAGAAAAGCGTATTGTTGTAAATGGCACAACATATATCAGAGAAGAAGACACCTTTGACACCTGGTTCTCATCTGGTCAATGGCCGTACATCGTTACCGATTACCTAAACGGCGGGGAACTAGCCAAATACTTCCCAACCAGCCTGATGGAAACTGGTATGGACATCATGCGGGCATGGGTATCACGCATGATTATGCTCAGTCTGTACCGCACCGGTAAACTGCCGTTCAAGGACGTTTACCTACACGGCATGGTCAACGACGAGCACAATCAAAAAATGTCCAAATCCAAAGGCAATGTCATCAACCCAATGGAACTGGTGTCAGAATTCGGCTCAGACGCCACCCGCATGGGTATCATCGCTGGCCGCGCACCAGCTCAACATCAAGCTTTCAACAGGGGTGCGGTCATCGCTGCTCGCAACTTTTGCAACAAACTGTGGAATATTGCTCGCTTTGTTGAAGCACAAATTGGCGATAATCACGTCATCGTGCCATTACAGCCACAAACCCCAGCTGACCACTGGATTATCCGCCAGCTGAATGACGCCGCCAACAACATCGCTGTCCGTCTGGAACAATACCGCTTTTCTGAGGCCGCCGAAACCGTCTATCACGCCATTTGGGATGACGTCGCTGATTGGTATATCGAATCATCAAAAACTGCCATCAATCGCCCACTATTGTCATGGGTATTAGCAACCAGTCTGAGAATCACCCATCCGTTTGCACCATTCGTCACTGAGACAATTTGGCAGACGCTCAACTACACCGACGGTATTCTGATGCGCGACTCTTGGCCAACACCAGAACGATATGACGAGATTGAGGCTGAACAATTTGAACGCATCAAAGAATTAGTCTCCGAAGGTCGCTGGGTGATTACGGAGCTACCGGGCAATAAAAAATATCGCTTACTGTATGGCAATGACAGCTTGGTCAAAGAAAACGCCGACACCATCAAACACCTGATGCGCCTTGCCTCAATTGAACACACCGACCAACCACGTGGCCTCAGACTAGCCGCAGCGAACAGAGAGGTATGGCTGGATATCGATGATGAGACGCTCTATCAGCACCAGACTGAGCTGGAAATGCGCCTCGCAGACGCTAGAAAACGCCTCGAGGGGCTTGAAGCGCGTATCAACAATCCATCTTACGCCGAAAAAGCACCGGCCCATTTAGTGGAAGAGACTCGCCAACACATTACAGATCAGCAAGCGCTCATCCAACGACTTATCACCGAGTTGGAAGTCATCAAATGTAACTAAAAACAAATCTTACCGATACACAAGCGTTGCCCATCAAACTCAGGACCGCCATTACCCTGGGCACGCTTGACTTTCATGTATTTTCGGTCATCATTTCGTGGTGTTGAACGAGGATTTGCCGATCCATCATGAATGATACTACTGAGTGATGTATGCTCTGGATGCGTATGCGCAGACGAACCAATCCTTGTCGTTTTCATACCATCGTCGCCCGTTGATCCCTGAAAATCAACTGCACTAAATACTGATACCACCGCCTTGTCTACGTGGGTGTCATGCATCAGTACACCGCAAGCAGTCGTCAGGCTCACAAAAATGGTAAACTGTGTAATAATCTGTTGTAATATATTCATGTATCTCTCTGTTTATGTTTTATTAACGCGCACCAAGCGCTGTTAAACTGATTATCATATTAGCATAAGTTTTATTTTATGTCAAGTATATTTCACGTTGTGGCAAATAAAAACACCTGCTCGAGGTGTTTACGTATCATTCTGGCGGAAGGGGAGGGATTCGAACCCTCGGTACGTTTTACCGCACGCCGGTTTTCAAGACCGGTACCTTCAACCACTCGGTCACCCTTCCAGAAATCTGTTCACATTATACCATACTCCTGTTCACAAATAAAAATTCTCAACCCGTAAGTTGAGAATTCCATATCAGTTCCTGGCGGAGGAGGGGAGATTCGAACTCCCGCTACAGATCTCTCCGTACTAACGATTTAGCAAACCGTCCCCTTCAGCCACTTGGGTACTCCTCCAAATGTAGACCATGAAACCTGGTTATATTATACCACACCTGTACAAAATACCATAGCGTTGACTTTTTAATACCAAACAAGGATAATATAACTATTATGAAGAAGATTGTAACCGTTAGCGCAAGCATCATCATAACGACCATGTTGGCATTGACCATCACTGGTCTACCAGCCCTAGCACTTGGTGAGGGTGGTTTTGCAGAAGGTGTAGAGGCAGCTCGCGGCAATGGCGTGCCAACCAACCTATGGAACGGTGACAGCTCTTTAGTGCGTCGGGTTATCAACTTTATGCTGATCGGTATCGCGGTGGTCAGCGTTGTTATGCTGATCTTTGGTGGTTTTCGTTATGTCATATCTGGTGGACGAAAAGAATCGGTTACCGCCGCCAAGAACACCATCTTGTATGCTGTCATTGGTTTATTGATTGCTCTTTTTGCCTATGCCGTCATCAAGTTTGTCATCAATTTCGCCGTCAGTGGTGGCTCTACTGACGTCTAGCCTGCACATCATGCTCATGGTATACTAAAACCATGGAAGCAGAACCAACCAAAGCAACAGCTCATGATTTGTCTGAACCGTTTTCTTGGCACGCCCCAGAGACCAGAGGTCCAGTGCGCGGTCTAGGCTGGTATCTATCATTTGCCGTAGTCATCATGGTGCTCATGGCGCTGTCTGTTTTTTGGATCAAAAGCTGGACATTCACGGTGTTGATACCCATCATGGCAGTGGCATTACTATCTCTGTCTACCAAGACTCCTCGCATGATCAACTATGCCATTAGCCCTAAAGGTGTTTATGTGGCGGACAAGTTATACGATTTTAGTGAATTCAAAGCTTTCGGTGTTATCGAATATCAAGGTCAATTCTCAGTATTACTACTTCCCGTTAAACGTTTCTCACCGGGGCTAACCATCTACTTTTCAGAGGCAGAGGGGGAAGTAATTGTCGATATGTTAGGTACACGCCTGCCCATGCAAGAGATAAAACCAGACGCTTTGGAAAAACTTATCCGAATCATTAAGCTTTAGCTTGCTCTTGGCTTTTGATATGTGTTAGAATGTAAAAGTTCGATGTTCATGATGTGAACAGAGAAGGTACCTTATATTTTTGTTATGGCCAATCGGTTTTACCGAAAGGCTGTATGCACCCGTAGCTCAGCTGGATAGAGCGTTGGCTTGCGGAGCCAAAGGTCGTACGTTCGAATCGTGCCGGGTGTACCAATTAGCATTATCAAAACAACTCTTCGTCATGGAAGAGTTGTTTTTATTCTGAACCACTCCCGTGGATTATTCTTCTGTCGGCTCCTCTTTAGAAGACGATTCAGACAACCTCAATGGAGTCTGCAGTATCAGCAGCAAGAAGTGCATCTGGTGGAGTAATACCGTATTCTTTTGCCATTACATCAAGAAATTGAACGGTATTAACCGCCGCCCCTCCTAAGCCCCTAATAACCTCCTCGGCAATTTCAATATATTTAGACAAATTTTCATAATTAAAATCCATATTATCATCTCCTTTTTACCATATTTCAACATTATTATATCATACTATTCATCTCTGGTAACACAAAACCCTCACAGAGGTGAGGGCTGACTAAACATTCCATGGCGGAGAGAGAGGGATTCGAACCCTCGAAGCCTTGCAGCTTACCGCTTTTCGAGAGCGGCCAGTTCAACCACTCCTGCACCTCTCCGTGATTGACTTTTTCATTATACCAGAGGTTGGGTTATACTTGCAGTAGATATGCTCAAAATTATCACAATCGGCAAGAAAAATAATCCATGGGTCATGGACGGCCTAGAATACTATCAGAAGCGCCTGAGAGCCCCGTGGAATGTTGAATGGGTATTGTTGGCTAATTCTTCACTCGAAGGCTCCAGAGCGCGTCAGGAAGAGTCTGAGCGGATACTCAAGCATATCAAGC
>CAJPSL010000016.1 GCA_905373315.1 Candidatus Saccharimonadota bacterium | reverse complement strand
CGATAATACTCCAGAGGAAGGGGTATCTATAGAAACGCCTAGAGAGATTTCTGAAAGCTGGAGGGGGTATTTAGAGCACTTACAGGATGTTGCACAATTTTGTATGTGGGACGGCGAACAAAACAGGCCAGTTGTTGACCCAAAAACTATAGATAATCACAAAAAAATAGCAGCAGAACAGGCTTTACAAGAGGCAATTTCGTTGGTATCACATTCAAAAGAATGTGGAGATGAAGAGATTGTCGACGTTATCGAAGCTTCGTTGATTGACAACACGGATAGATTGCATCAGGTAGAACAGAAAATTGATAACCTGAGGCATAGGTTATCCCTAGCAAACACAGATAGTCAAAGGCAAAGAATAGCGAGAGCTCTTGATGCCGTAGAAAAAACCCAAAGCATGCTATCAGAGAATACTGGCAAAATCGATACAGTATTGGCTAAAAATCGTGTTGCACAAATCCTTGAAAAGCGTGCTTATGCTGATATTGACGATAAAGCTATGCGTGCGCCAGAGGAGCTAGAGAGGGCTATAGCTGATAGGATTGCCGCTGACAGATACCCATGGACAATGCCAGGGGCTGAAAATATCGATCCTGATAAGATGGATAATATACGGAAGTACCATAGAACTCTTATAGAACATCAATCTCTTGAATATGCTACTGAGGATGAGGTGAGGATACCAAACCTTCTACCTGACGACACAGCTTTTTTGGAGGGTAGAGGTGTTGTGCCTATTAGAGGATCTAAAATATTTAGTCGTGAAGCTCTGCGTAGGGCGGGTATATTTTTTATTAACACTGTTGGTGAGGGCGAGCAGCCAATATTTAGCGAAGTTATTACAGACAGAGAAGGACAGTTTGATCCAAAGGGAATGGTTTTTCTAACAGAAGAAGAATTCAGTAGGGTGTATAGTTTTCAGCAGAGAGAGGGCTATGGCATAGATGGTTTGGATCCTGATGATGTTGTCATGGATATGATTGTCGCTGATCAGGTACGTACTACTCGATACTATAACCTTATTGGCTCGGAGAGGATAAATAAATATGGACAGACCTCATCACTGTTTGTTAGTAACAAGGGGGGCGCTTTACCATCAAGTTTTGGTGGCTACTTTGAAATTAACAAGAAGCAATATCGTCTAAGCTCGGTGCAAGCTGATTTGATCAATGGTCACAGGGATTTTCCAGGCGTTAGTGAGATGTATCAGTCGAGTTGTGTAGCATGGGATCAACGCTATATGACAGCCTCTCGGTATGTAGAGTATATTTATTCACCGCTGCCAACCCGAAAAGAAGCATTTTGCGCTATAAAGGATGGAGCTTCTACAAAGCGCGAGAGAGACTGGCTAGGTGTGCCAGTATTCATCGTTGAGACAAAGGACGGAGTATCGGCTGAATATTGACAAAAATATTTAATAATGCTAAAATAGTAATCAGTTGTATACTAAAAACAAAAAAGGAAATTAATGGCTGAAGAGCAAGCGTTATCACAGCAACCACAAGCGTTGCCAACACAGGATGATTTATCAACGTTGTCGTATATTTTGCGTCATGTCCGGGGATCGAGTTTAATCTCCGCCACGGCATTGGACTTGGACATAGTGGAAGACTAGTTGATCTGGTGGTATACTGGTGGTGATGGAACACACAATTCAAGAAGTTATTGCAAAGCTATTTAATATTGAAACGACGGTACAGTTGACGCGTCCTGATCCAAAGTTTGGTGACTTTGCGACGAATGTGGCGCTGCAGCTAGCGAAGCCCTTGGGCAAAAATCCACGTGAGATTGCCGAGGCGATCGCAGAAGAGTTGCGTGGTCATGAGGAGTTGGGTGAGGTGAGCGTGGCTGGACCAGGCTTTATCAACGTGACGTTAAGCGACCAAGCAGTGCTGGAGTCGTTGAAAGTGCGGCCGGCCACCAATCGTTCAGGCCAAACGGTCGTTATTGAAACTAATTGTCCAAATCCATTCAAAGCTATGCATATTGGTCACGCTTTGAATGCGATTTTGGCGGACACTATGGCGAATTTGCTGGCGGTAGATGGTGCGTCAGTACACCGAGTGAGTTACCACGGTGACGTCGGCACACATGTCGGCAAGAGCATGTGGGCGATTCTGCGCGAAATTGACGGTGATGTCAGCAAACTAGACGCTATTCCGGCTGATAAGCGCAACAAATTTATGAGCCGTATGTATGTTGAAGGAGCGTGGGCAGCCAAGGAGTCACCAGAGGCACGGGCGGAAATTGATGAGCTAGCCAAGCAATCGTTTGTGCTGGATGATCCGCTATACAAGCAGGTGTACGAGATTTGTAAAGCCTGGAGTTTTGATGAAATTGATGCCAATGTGGCACGACTGGGCAATGTGCCAATTGAGCGGCGCTATGTCGAGAGCGAAACTGAAGTGCCAGGCAAGGCCTTGATTAAAGCAAAAACCCCAGAGGTCTTTACCGAGTCCGATGGTGCGTATATTTTCAAGGGCAGTCAATACGGTGCGTTTGACAATGTGTTTATCGGTTCGCACGGCAACGGCCTGTACGGCGCGCACGACATGGGGCTAATTCAGCTGAAGCATCAAGATTATCCAAACTTGGATTTGTCGATTACAGTCAATGGCGAAGAGCAGGCGGCGTATTTCCGCGGGGTGATTGCCGCTAGCGAACTGGCAATTCCAGAATTGAAGGGTAAATTGTTTAATTATGCGACTGGCCTCGTCAAGCTAACAACCGGCAAGATGAGCTCGCGTACTGGTGACGTCATTACTATCGATTGGTTATTCAACGAGTTCAAGAAAGCTATCACCCAAGCTGGCGGCGAACCAACCGACGCGGTGGTGGCAGGTGCGCTGCGCTATCAATTCCTGAAAGTGAAAATTGGTAGCGACGTGGTGTTTGATATCAATGATGCGGTGAGTCTAACAGGTAACACCGGTAGTTATCTGCAATACGCGCACGCTCGGGCGCGGGGTATTTTGGCAAAGTCTGAGCAGACAGTTGCTTTCCCGACAGAATTGTTTGATGAAGATCGGCTGCTAGTCAGGAAAATGAGCGAATACGCGGAGGCGGTTAACCGAGCTACTGAAAGCTTGGAACCGCATCATGTTTGCGCCTATTTGTTTGAGTTGGCGCAGGATTTTAATCGCTACTATGAGAAAAATCAAGTTGTTGGCAGTGATAAAGAAGCGCACCGTGTTGGTCTGGTGGCGGTGTACGCTGATATCTTGAAGGCAGGATTGACTGTCTTGGGTATTGTCGCCCCAGAGAGATTGTAAGCGTTCTGTCCCAGTGTGGTACAATCAAGGTGTTACTTAACGTAAAGGAGTTTTTATGGCAGATAAAAAAGTAGCTAAAAAAGCGGCAGTTAAAAAAACGACAATTAAGAAAGCAATTGTTAAAAAGCCAAGCGTAGCAGCTCTGAAAGAAAAAGCAGGTGCGGTTAAAAGTCACGGCGATGGTTTTATGACATTTATCCGTGAACAAGGCGTGGTTGGTCTGGCTGTCGGTTTGGCAATCGGTACTGCGGCTGGTGATACAGTGAAGAAGTTGGTCACAGCGTTCATCGACCCACTTGTGCAGTTGATCATTGGCTCACAACAGGGTCTTCAAGCGGCATCATTTACTGTTGAATTTGCTGGACGTCGAGGTGAATTTTTGTACGGAGCATTTATCAGCTCATTGATCACCTTGTTGGCAGTCGCCTTTGTGGTCTATGCAATTGTTCACTTTTTGAAGCTTGATAAATTAGACAAGAAAAAAGACTAAAACGCTTACGTTTGCTATTTTACACTCTCCTCACTACAATGTGAGTATAAAGGAGAGAGTAGTGTGAAAGATGGAGTCCGGAGGGCGGGCTATTTACGTAGATCGCAAGAACCAAGTAGTAGCCATTTGTTAAGCCAAAACATTAAGGGTCCTCGGCGGTCGCCGTATTGTTATGGTGAATCACCTGAACAGAGAAGACAGCGCCTCGAAGAATTGCGAAAACAGCACGGGAAGTTACCGGAAACTCCTTTTGCTAACTACGATCTTGGCGACAAAGAATTACCTGCGTATAAGCACAAAGCAGAGATATTAGATACGTTATCGGAAAATAAAATATCTTGGTTGTGTGGACCGACGGGTAGTGGTAAAACGACACAAACCGCTCAGTATGCATTGGAGCGGTTTGACCGTGTTGTGGTGTTGATGCCGCGGCGGGTCATCGTCGATAATGTTGCTGAATATGTCGAGCAGAATTTACGTGAACAGCTGGGCAAACAATATCCTGATCATTTGGTAGGAAAAATTCATGGACGCGCCACGGAAGCAACGCCAGATACTAGACTTTGTTTCATGACGGCAGCAACGTTTACAAAGAAATTGGAACAGTTTTCTCGTGATTGGCATGGTGAGAAAACGCTGGTGTTGGTTGATGAAATACATGAAGCCAATTTGGAGATGGAATTTGCTACGGCCCTGGCGGCAAAATCGATAGAGAATACCGACAAATGGCATATGGCTTTTTCCAGCGCGACGCCTGACACGGAAGTTTCTCAGGCGAGGTACGAAGATATTAATGGATCAGCATTGCCAGTCGTAACCATCGAGGGTCGGCCGCATGATATCGACATTACAGAAGATAACGTGGGGACCGTATCTGAAGCGTATCTTGAATATGGTAAGGACTCGAAAAAAGCATTGGTCTTTGTTGAAGGGGTGAGAAGTATTGAGGAAACTATTGCGTCGATTAAGCGTCACACCCGCCATCAGTCCGGGAGAATACGATTTTTTAAATTACACTCTGGCATATCAGAGGCTGCGCGCCGAGAAATTTTTACTGCTGAACCAGCAGAAGACGAGTCATTTGTCATCGTTTCGACCTCGGCTGGACAGTCTGGCATCACTATCCCCGAGGTTGATTTGGTGTTGTCAAATGGACTAACAAAGAGTAAAGAAATCGGCGAAGAAGGCGCAGAAGGACTGCCACCTCGATTGTGTACCCAGGCAGAGCTGATGCAACAGGCGGGGCGTGGTGGCCGTGATATTGACGGTGCAAAGTTTGTGCTGGCGCGGCCAATTTCCTATGGTAAAATTTATCTGCCAGAGGAACTGAAAGGATTCTGTGACATCAAGTCCCGTGAACAGCACATCCCACCGGAGATATATCACACCAATATCGTACGTAATGTCTTGACGGTTATTCATTTAAATGGTGATTTTTTCAATGGCGATTTTGAGAATGGTGCTTTTGAGGATTTGAACCAATACTTGATGCATCCTGTTGCTAGTAAAAAAGTTATTCAAGAGTCGTACGATTTGTTGGAAACATTGGAGGCGATTGATGAAGAAGGGCAGATTACAAAAATTGGTGAATTTATGGATAATCTACCATTGTCACCAGAATTATCTCGAGCATTAGCAGAAATGATCAAACGTGGAGGAAGCTTGCGTGAAGTGTTGGCGCTGTCAGCGATGGCGGCTTCTATCTCTGGTGGTGGCTTTGCTGCTTGGCATCAACCAAAGGAACTATTCCAGGAATTTGTCAGCCCCGATACAACAGATGACTTTTTTGCCGAATACGATGCTTTTTTGAAAACCAGAGAGATCTACAATGGTCATCACACTGATGGTCGTGCTTATCTGGCAAATGGCATTGATCCAAATAAGGCAGATAATATTCACTATCAATTTAACAAAATATGTCGGCGTCTGGAGGTTAATCCATATGACGTCGATATGGGTGAACTGAACAGTGAAGAAAAACATAATATATCAGTGGCCCTGCTGCGGGGATTTCAAGAGTTGTTGTATGCTAAGGTCGGTAGTCGACGTATTGGTCGAACAACAGTTAACCAATACAGAAATATTCATACTGGCGAACGTGGTATTTCTGAGTACGAAATTAGTTCGTATAGTTTAGCGCGGCGTATGGGGATGGAGGCGCTGAAGTTGGTAGTAGCCTTTCCGTGGTGGTATGACGCGCATGATGGTCGTCGACATACGCTCAATACAATTTTGCCGGTGACGAAGGATCAAATCACGCAAGCCCTGAGCGACAGTGCCGTGCCTGAGTTCCTTGGTGACCGGGTGGCTCCGAATGGCGATTTGGTTCATGTGGCGCAGCCGAAAGTTGGCTCACTAGTGATCGGTCCAGAACAGCAGCAAAAAATCCCCGCTACGACAGATAAACAAATCGCGCTGATAGTGGACACGATGAAAAACAGGGCCAATAAACAAGTAAGAGTATTGTTTGATTTACAACATCAGCGAGTTATTACTAAGGGTCAATTGCGTCAGGTCCTAGACGGGTCTGCGGTAAATAGTCACAATGTCCATGAAGCGGAGGCTAAGGTTTGGGCTGTGGTGCAAGAGGTATTAACGAGCGAACAGCAAGAAGCTTTTTATGGTCAGGTAAATAGATAACGAGTGTATAATAGGTAGTATGAGTAAGACAAAAAATATTATGGATCGACCTGGAGATGACTGGACTAGATCCAGTGCGTGATGAGATTTTGGAAGTGGCGCCGATCGTATTTATTTGACTTTTTAAATGATTTATGCTAAAATATTGTACGTGGAAAAAGTAAGCCCGAACCCGAGCGATATAGAGGCTAAGATGCATCAGCCTCGTGTTCTGCAAATGCTTGATAGTGGTGAACATTATGCGGATTTAGGAGGGGAGAGCCTTCAATTAAAAGACTGTGATTGTGAGCAACTCGGTAACCCGGAAGCTCGCTGCAATGAAATATATGAATATGAGTTGCCTGCCGATGCTATTGAGCGGGCTAATTTGGGTTTTGATTTAGATGAACTACCGTCATTTATTGGTGTAAAGGGCGGGGCGGCTCGCCAGGTTTTGGAGGCATTAGTACACAGTGACCGTCAGTTACCACCTCCTCGCGATGTCGATTTGGTAATTTTAGAAGAAGTTATTGCTAGCGGCGATTATGATCCAGATGAGATTTGGGCGGTAGCGAGCAATCTTTCAATGCGCTTTTCGCCGCGTGATGCAATGAATGGCTATGGTGCGGAGCCTGTGCATTCTACCGCTGAGTTTATGAGGCAGCATGATTTTACAATCAATCAAGTGCTTATACACAAGGACGGTGACACTTGGAGGCTGTTGGCCAGTACTCAAGCAGTGTTGGATACTGCCGAGCACGTTATCAGGCCAACGGTATTTGAGCACGATCCTGATAATAGCTATCGTATTGGTAACAAATTAGCCCTCAAGGCTGTGCGGCTTCTTTCAGATATGCAAGTTCAAGGAATTGACGATGCAAGTATTAAAAGCGTCCAGCTGCCAGACGATACTTATGGCGATCCAAGAGATGATTATTTCATGCAAACGCTGCAATTGGACAAGGCTTTAGAGGTCAGCGACGAATTAGCTGAATGCTATGTGGAAAATCTGAGGTCGTACAGGATGTTGCCATATGGTTGTGAAGATATGAGTGCTGCTGAATTATACTATGAGTTAGTCAATCGGACAAATTTTGTTCCCTCTGACGGCAACGCATCTGGCGTTTTTCTGACTGAAAGAGAAAATCGTCTGGAGCTTGGTAGTGTAGCAAAATTTGATGACGCTGTCGAACGGTTGCTGCAGCAGGTACCAGAGCAGTTTTCTCGTGACTATTACGACTCTAAAAAGTAGTATAATAAAGATATGAAAGTAACTTTTAAGCCAAAAAAAATTTTATGGATTGACCTGGAGATGACTGGACTAGATCCAGTGCGTGATGAAATTTTGGAAGTGGCGGCAATCGCTACGGATTGGGATTTTACGGAAATTGCGACCTATGAGGGTGTGGTGCGACATGAACCCGAGAAGCTGGGTAAGCTACTGGACCGAAATGCTAGCTTTTGGGATCAGCATCCAGCAGCGCGGCGCGGTTTGGAGGAGCAAAATATGTCCGGTAAGCCGTTAGCCGAGGTGGAGCGTGAATTATTGGCATTTTGCGATGAACACTTTGCGGATGAGCCACGGATTTTGCTTGGTGGTAATTCAATCCACCAGGATCGGCGGTTTATTGATCAGTGGTGGTCAATGTTGTCAAAAAGACTACATTATCGGATGTTGGATGTCAGCGCTTGGAAAGTGGTGTTTGAGGGTAAATATGGTAAGAAATTTGCCAAGCCAGAGGATCATCGGGCGCTGGAGGATATTCGCGGCAGTATCATGGAACTTAAGTATTATTTAAAGAAGGTGAAACCATGACCCATAAACAATTTGAAGAATTTATCTTGAGCTTGCCGGGTGTGTGGTTGGACTATCCGTTTGGCGAGGATATCGCGGTGTATAAATTTGGCAAGAGCAATGATGGCGCGGGGAAAATGGTGGCATTGGTAGCGGAGGGCTCAAAACCGCTCAGAGTGAGTTTGAAATGTGATCCATTGCTGGCGCAGAATTTGCGGGAAAAATATGAAACGGTACTACCGGGCTATCATTTGAATAAAAAGCACTTGATTGATTGTAAAATCATGCTGCCTCATAAACTC
>CAJPSL010000015.1 GCA_905373315.1 Candidatus Saccharimonadota bacterium | reverse complement strand
GTATTGTGTTGACACGATACTCAAAAAACCAGGTGTATATCAGACGGGAATCCAGAACCACTAAATTCTACTGATCTTCGTAAATGGTTAATAAATATCGTGAATGCACAACTTTCTCTCCAGAGAGAACCTGAAGGAAGGGGGAGCGCATATTCTGTTGTTTCGCCAGCAAATCCAGATAGGATTTTGAGAGATATTAAGGTTGAGGGGCTCGAAGCTGAAAAGCAAAGTTATGCAGGCTCCAGTCTTTTTATGAAAAATGTCACTCTACGCCCAGACACTAACTATAATGAGCTAAGTCCAGTCCTTAAAGAGGAAAATGGCATCAGCAAGGGCGATTTGGACCAGGTTTTAGGTGAATCCAGTAATGGTCTCAAATTTGAAAAAGTTTCCTTTACTAAATCTGAAACCAACCCTGGAACAGCAGTGTTGTCTGAACTTACCTTTTACGTACCAAGATCAGACACATATACAAAACTACACCAGGACTAATAAGCATTTGCGCTTTTGGGACATATACACTACAATTTGTAGTGTATATGTTTTTTTCTGAAAGGGCATCAAAACATGAGTAAAAAGCGAGGGTTGATAGTACTCTCCACACTAGTGGTGGCACTTATATCGGCAGTGCTACTTGCTCCGC
The DNA here is from genome assembly GCA_905373315.1 of Candidatus Saccharimonadota bacterium. Taxonomy (GTDB): domain Bacteria; phylum Patescibacteriota; class Saccharimonadia; order Saccharimonadales; family Saccharimonadaceae; genus Nanosynbacter. The sequence continues at coordinate 7,998 of CAJPSL010000015.1, read as the reverse complement.
AGGCAGAAGCTGCGAAAAACTTAACCCTGAAACAAAAAGTTGAGTCGACACTACTTTACGCTAATTTGATGAAGCGTGGCACCAACGATTGGACATGTATGACCGATTTCGAGGGGATGCGGTATAGAAACACGACAAGCACCGACTCTAACTGGGCGCCATCTAACGGTGATAATGAGGAGCGTGCAAATACCTTTGTGGGAAAAAATACTAAAGGCGGTATTAAATCCTACTCAGGTGTCGACCCCATCACAAAACAAATCGGTGGAGATCTCAGCTGTGCTAGCCTCCTAAAAGCGGGGATTGATATTTGGGAGGGCTCTTCTAAATATGCTGACTTCTACCGGCATATGGGTGGTAAATTTTTTATTGATCAAACCAAAGCTGGCTGGGTATTTCGAAATTGGGAAAGATGTAAAAAGTATGAATGGAATTCCTGGGGTCGTTTTACACAAAATGTTAACGACTTACGGAGTGTATCAAAACCAAATTATTTTACTTCATACACTGTTTACTATTCTAGTAGTAATTTAGCTCCTGACGAAAATCCTCCGGGTGGTTGTGCACCAAAAAAGGGTGGCGCGGCCATTAAAGAACGTTTCAAAGACGGTATCAAAAATGCCACCGGCAGCCTACCTTCTATAGCTTCAGGCAGCGCCGAACAATGGTATATGTATTCAAAAACATTTACTAGTTCTGCTAGCGGTTGTTCTGCTAGCGGTGATAAATCTCTCAAGGAAATCCCTAAAGAAAATCCAGATAGCTCGGGGTATTATTACTACAAAATTCCATTTACCAGTACAGGTGGCAAAACCGCCGACATGATTTATAAGACTTCCAAGGGTAATGAAAAAGTCTGGTTGGCAGCAACCGACGACACTGAGGGAGGATTAGTCGAAGTAAGCTGTAGCGATATCGGTTCTTGGCTCCAAAACAACAGGGGTGCTTTTGATAAGTTTGCCAAATATGCGTCTGAACATAAAGATGAACAGAAGGAACTTTCCGTAGGGGATACTCCGGAGCAAAGCGCTGACGCTACAGCCCAGTCGACCGAGGGGGCAGGAGAAGAAAAAGAGGAAAAAACGTGTACTAGTGAGCTAACGGGTATAGGATGGTTTATCTGCCCAGTTATTGACAAACTGGCTGACTTTGCCGACTCGGTCTGGGGGATGTTAGAAGAATATTTAGTTACAAGTCCCTTGCAGGCAACAGGAAATACATATGATGCTTGGAAAACTATGCGAGACCTTGCTAATGTCTTGTTAGCACTGGTATTTATCTTGATTATTATCTCACAAGTATCGAATGTCGGTATCTCTAACTACGGTATCAAGAAAATGCTACCTCGTTTCATCATCGCTGCGGTTGCAGTGAATATATCCTACTTTGTTATCCAAGTCATCGTTGATACCGCAAACATCCTTGGTAGTACTCTGCTAGGAATCATTACAGCTCCGATACAAAATATGAGTTACAAAGATGTTGGTTGGGGAGCCTTATTGACGGCAATTTTAGCGGGTGGTGGCACAGTGACTGGAGCAACAATAGTCGGTGGAGCAATTGCGGCCTCAGTTTTCGGGATTGGAACTATGTTTATGTTTGTACTGATGGCAATCGTTCCGGGTGTGATCGGCATCGTCTCAGGTTTATTGGCATTGGTATTTCGATCAGCGGTGATACCAGTCCTCGCCATCTTGGCTCCACTGGCGTTTGCGGCCTGGATTTTGCCAAATACTCAAAGTGTCTTTGACAAATGGAAGAAGGTCTTCACTGGTATGGTATTCCTCTATCCTTTGGCAGCAGTGTATTATGGTGGATTAAAATTATTAGCTTTTAGCGCCCTTATAAACAAAGATGCTGAAGTGATACAACAACTAATGGCTTTAGCTCTCTTGTTTGTTGGTACCTTCGTCATCCTCGGTATGGCACTGAAATCCAATGCCATTATCGGCAACCTGATGGGGCGGGCCAGCGGGCTCTTGAACAAAGCATCAGCGCCTGCACTCAACGCAGGAAACAAGTTTGCCAAGCGCAGGGCAAATATGAAGCGTAGTGAATTTATGGCTAGAGATTTTAGCGATAGTCCAATTAGAAGACGACTACAGGGAGGTTTACGAGGATTAAAGCGACGATCACTCGACAGGGAAACCCGAGCAGCCCTAGCAGAACAGAGCGAACAGCAGCGCTACCGAGCAGGGCTGGCTGAAGCTTCTGGCGGAGATTTGGAGAAGCGCTTAGGATTTGCTGCTGCCACTACCGGTGGTCAGGAATATATTCATAAACTATCTCAAGAAGCTGCAGCCAAAAAATTGCGGTTTGAATATAACAGTAACGCAGTTGAGGCTTTACAGTCAGATGACAAATACGTTCAGGCGGCGGCGGCGGAAAAACTGTCTCAACAAGGCGCTTGGGGAACAGGACAGTTGCGTAAATATCTAGAAGAAGGTGGTAAAATTACCAGTATCGAGATGGGAGATGCTCTCACTAATGTCAAGAAATATGATGCCGGAGTAGCCGCTGCCGGAGTAGCCGGTTTTGATGCAATAGGTAAAGGACAGCAAGCTTATGGTGTTAGTCGAGATGAGCTAGCCCAAATGACGAGTAAAGCATTTGAGAACCTTTCTGTAGATAACTTATCTACTCAGAGCGCAGAGGCTCTTGTTAATGCTTACGACAAGGGAGGTTTAGCAAAGAGTAGGGCTGCCGAGGTGTCCGACAGTTCACGATACATGGGTCAAGCTAATGGTAAGACCGCACCAGTATTTGAAGCCTTGGGTCAAAAAGGAGAAAAAGGTCAAACTAATCTTAAGGCAGCAATTGACACAATAAAGTCCAATATGGCTAGTTCGCCATCTGTACCACCATTGCAGCAAAATCAAGCTCCACAGGGCGTGGCACAGCCAACACCTTCTCAGGCACCGAGCATGACTCCTGATCGCTACTACGCCATCAAAGAACAGGCACGAGGAGCAGAAGCTCCAAAACCAGATTCATTGTCCTCATCTTCAGGTGGTCAAACACAGGCTCCAGCTCCACAGGTTAACGTTACTGTGCAGGTAGACAGATCTTCTGATCCGACGAGTGCTACCAGTATCCCACCGAGCTATATTGACCAGGGTGGTACCAGTGGCACTGGACGGTCACAACACCGACGCAACCGACCGCCTACTGCGTTTGGCCGATAGATTCATATAGTTGACTTTTGCGCGAAAAAATGCTACCATTTACAGTAATGGAGTGGTTGAAAATGCGAGTGCGTCCGCAAATACGTCGGTCGCAGTGGTTTGCCATACTGACTATTGGTATTTTTGTCGGGTTTTTTAGTGGTATACTCATCAACTCTACTTCGGTCTATGCCGCTGAAGCCCAGTGGAAAAGCGATTCCCTGGTCGTTGACGGTAAAACACTCAAACCAGTTAACGACACAGCTCGTAAAAAACTGCTTGGTCGTGACAGTAAAGACTGGGTCTACGAGGCTACCGAAGGTAATCAGTCAACCGTAGTATTTTTCGCTGGAAATAGCAATCCACGAACTGCTACTACCGCGAAATATGTTAAATACACTCTAAACGGCAGCACACCAACACAGGCAGGCGAACCAGAAGACATTGAAGTTAAACAAGACAGTAACCCTAGTGAGTCAGAATGTGATGTGAGAGGGGGAACGGGTTGGTTTATTTGCCCAATCTCTAATGGGATCGCCTCAGGAATTGATGAAGTGTATACCTGGATTTCCGACCTGATGACTACACCAGCGATAGACAGCTCCAACAATAGCTCTGGGGTAAAGGTCGCCTGGGATATCATGCGAAACATCGCCAATGCAGCGTTCATCGTCGCCTTTTTGATCGTTATTTATTCACAGCTCACCTCAGTTGGCATTAGTAACTACGGTATCAAAAAACTAGTTCCACGAGTGGTTATTGCCGCAATTTTAGTTAACCTGTCTTTCATCATCTGTGCTGCGATGATCGATCTGTCGAATATCTTTGGTGTCGCCCTACAAGATATGTTCAACGAAATTCGTTCTCAGGTGTCAGCAAATGGTGCGTTTAATGGTGCTCCACTACCAACCTGGAGTGACTTGGTGGCTATGGTTCTGTCTGGTGGCGCAGCAACAGCAGGGGTCTATGGCGCGCTGGCAGTAACTGGCGGGTCATTAGCTTCAGCCGCTTACTGGTTACTGCCTATCATCGCTAGTATCTTATTAACCCTGACGGTCGTCTTTATCATCTTGGCAGCTCGACAGGCACTACTGATCATTCTGACGGTCATATCACCGCTGGCTTTCGTGTGCTATCTGTTACCAGGCACCGAGAAATTCTTTGAAAAATGGCGAAACTTAATGTTCACCCTGGTGATATTCTTCCCAGCATTTTCAGTGGTCTTTGGCGGAGCACAGCTGGCAGGAATGATCATTTTACAAAACGCCAACTCATGGATTATGGTAATTTTAGGGCTGGCAGTGCAAGTCTCAGCCCTAGCTATCGCACCTCTGGTGTTCAAGTTGAGTGGCGGTGTACTGGGTCGAGTGGCTGGTATCGTCAATAACAAGAACCGCGGTGTTATCGACCGAACTAAAAACTGGTCACGTGACCGTAGTCAATTGGCGGCTCATAAAAATTCATTAGGCAGAGCTGACGACGAACTGAGTAAATTCAGCGGCATCCGCAAAATGGGGCGCTGGGCCAATTATCGCTCGCGTAAGTTCAAAACTCGTTCAGAAGCCTATCAAAAACGGGCTGACGCAGCCTACAAGCTTTCCCGCGCTAACCAAATTGCTGACATTGAGTCGCGAGCTGCCGCTGACCAATTGTCACTAGCTGATGTTACGACCGCAAACGCTTATGAGGAGATGAAAGTTGAGGGTACACCGACACCAGCCAATCTGAAAAAGAGAGCTGCCCGCCGCTATGAAACACTACAGGAAGAAACTCAACGAGAAGCACGCAGTATTGCGATTCAAGGGCTGCGAAAAAACAGTATTCAGCGTGTTAATGATTACATCTTAGCAAACGATCTAGCCAACCAGGAGGAGTTGCGAGCCCAAGCAGGTTCAGTGGAAAATATGTACTTTGGCAACGATCGTGGTTCACAACGTGTATGGTCAACCGCACGTAGTACCATCACCAAGGCTAATAAGGAATCGATTGAGAACGCTATGACTATCTTGAATGCTATGAATGTCAGCAATGATGATATGGTGGAATTGGCAAACGGTGTCAGTCGACGCGGCTTGACGGTCACTGATGATATCCGCTACGCAGCAATTCACCACGTATTAGGAGGTAAAGACGCTGTGGCTATCCAAAGCTTGCTACAAAAAACTGACTTTGGCGCACTAAATGACGACTTTGCACAAGAATACGGTGATGCGCTGCTGTCTAACTCTGCTAAACCAGCTTGGTTAGGTGGTGCGGCTGCAGCGGCCATCAAGGCCAATAACGTTAATATGAACGGTCCAGACTACATGAGGAAACTTATGCTTGATAACCTTAACATCGGTGGTTTGTCGACCGAAGCAATTGTCGGTTCAGACTTGGCTTACCTAAAGCCACTAAAGGAAGCGTTGAGCGACCAAAGCTTTGTCTCGCAAATCAATGAAGCTGGGCTGGATACGTTGCGCAAGAACCTTGTTTTGGCACAAACCGATCCTCGGTTTAGTAGTCGAATTGGTAAAACTGGTAATACAATTCGAGAGATATCTCTTTCTCTAGGAATTAAGCCTGAGGATTTAACTAGTTAAGCTATCTTTGCTATACTAGTAGCATATGGCTGTGTATAGAGTGCCCCAGGATGTGGAAGCAGAAGACAAGCTGCTTGGGCCGTTCAGTTTTAAGCAATTTGTGTTTCTCATCATCGCGGTGGGCTTTTTTGGTATAGCGTGGGCGCTAGGAGTTGCCTTGTTACCACTAGCAATCATTCCTTTGCCATTTGGGGTGTTTTTCACCGTATTAGCGTTGCCACTACGTAAGGAACAGCCGATGGAAATATATATTGCGGCAGTGATATCATTTTTCTTAAAACCGCGCGTGCGGCTCTGGGAGCCAGACGGAGTAGAGACGCTGATAGAAGTGGTGGCACCAAAAACCAAGGAAGAAAACCTGAGTAAGAACTATGATCAACGAGAGATCCAGCGACGATTATCATACCTAGCAAATATTGTTGACACGCATGGCTGGTCAGTCCGCGGCGTCGGCAACCCGGAAGCAACGGGTAATTTAGATACCGCCAGTTCACTACAGGCTGATTTCTATAATACCGCTGTCCAGGCAGAGGAAGATATTTTGGATCGGGGTAATACTACTTCACGACAAATTGCTGATATGATCGCCGAGACAGACCAACAGCGACGAGAACAACTGATGCAGCGCATGCAAAAACCTCAAACATCAACGGTACAACAGCCGACTCAGCCAGCAGTTTTCATGGCAGCTCAAGAGGAAGATATACCAAAACTAACCGTCAACCCGTACCCCCACATGCGTCAAGGTGTCCTATCTCCAGCAGGTGAGCGACCTACCGTCACCCCACCAGCTGACCAAAATCAACCTATACAACAACCTGTTGACCCTGGTATAATAGATTTGGCAAATAATCATTCCGATCTTTCCATAGCGACCCTACAAAAAGAAGCAGATCGGATACATAAACGCTCAGAGGAAACAGCTGAGGAGGAAGTGGTGATTTCACTACGTTAGGTGGGAAATGCAACCAGATAATCAACAACCATATCAGTTACCACCCAACCCGACGACACCGCCGGTTGTTTCTGGGCAGCCTAGTCAACCATTACCGCCACAGCAGCCACAACCTGGTCAGCCAGCGTTGCCAATGCAGCCTGGTATAACTCAGCCAGGTCAGCCAGCTCCAAATCCACAGAATCCACCAGCTCCGAAAGACAAAAAGAGCGCCATCAGCACACAAAATACGTTATTGTTTTCAGAAATGCGTGAAAACATGATCATCATGAGTGATGGTAGTTTTCGTGCGGTGATAGAATGTCAGTCTATCAACTTTGATTTGATGAGTACTCGTGAGCGAGAAGCTATCGAATTTAGCTATCAAAACCTACTCAACTCGCTCTATTTTCCAGTTCAGATCCTAGTACGATCACAGCGTGTCGATATCGGTCCATACCTTGATCGATTGTCGCGCATTCGCCGCTCTCAAGATAATATGTTACTGAATGTGCTGATGGATGACTATATGAACTTCATCGAGGTGCTGTCACAAGAAGCGAACATTATGGATAAGCGATTTTTCATCGTGGTGCCGTATTTTCCTGGTGGTGATGTTAATGCCATGAAACAACAAGCAAAAGGTCTGTTTGATAGCTTCTTTAGTGGTAAAAAGGAAACATTGATCACTAGAATCGATCAACCAATGTATGAAAAAGCAAAAGATGAAATCAAAAACCGCATCGATACGGTGATGAACGGTCTGTTTGCTATGGGCGTGAAGAGTTTGCAACTCAACACCAGGCAGCTTGGAGAATTGTTCTATATTTCTTATAATCCTGATACTGCAGCACGTCAGCCATTAGTACGCAACCCAAATGATCTGACGACGACTTACATCCGTAAGGGAAATGGTGAATCGCCATATGGAGGAGATTTTTAATGGCTAAGAAAAAACTAGATGCCATCGATATCGCCGCTCAACAGCGTGCTCGCGAACAAGCCGAGGTCGAGCAAGCTTTCTTGACTGGCGTGAGAACTTTGCGCGATTTTATCGCCCCAAGTAGTGTGGAAATTCAAGCAAGTTATTTCCGACTGGGTGCCAAATATGGCCGTACTATTTACGTCTATGGTTATCCTCGTGAAATTTACACTGGCTGGTTGAGTTCGGTGATTAATATCGACGAGGTGTTGGATATCAGCATGTTTATCTACCCAGTCGACACTCAGGTGGTGCTGAACAATTTACGTAAAAAAGTGACTCAGCTGGAAGCTAGTATGAATATCAACGCAGAGAAGGGACGTGTGCGTGACCCAG